>DATCXY010000487.1:0-6979 GCA_036570585.1 Solimonas sp.
CGCACTCGATCGCGGCGCGTGGTGGTCGCTGTTCGAGGACTCGACGCTCGACACGCTCGCGCAGCAGGTGATCGTCTCCAATCAGAATGTCGCGGCGGCACAAGCGGCCTATGCACAGGCACGCGCGAGCGTGCGCGAGCAGCGCGCAGCGCTGTTTCCGACCATCGATCTTTCCGCCGGCGCGACACGCTCGGGCTCGAAATCATCCGGCACCACCGTCGTCGACACCGGCGGCACCATCACCACCGGCGGCAGCCGCATCCGCACCAGCTATCAGGCCAGTATTGGCGCGAGCTGGGAACCGGATGTCTGGGGTCGCCTGCGGCGCACGGTCGAAAGCGCGGACGCCAATCTGCAGGCGAGCGCCGCCGATCTGGCATCGGCCACGCTTTCCGCACAAGGCGAACTGGTCACCAACTATCTTTCGCTGCGCGAAACCGATGCGGAGATCGCGCTGCTGGAGAAAACGCTCGATGGTTATCGGCGCGCTGAGACGATCGCCGAAAACCGCTACAAGGTCGGCGTCGCCGCGCGCAGCGACATGCTCAGCGCGCAAAGCCAGTTGTACAGCACGCGGGCCGATCTCGAAGGTCTGCAACGGACGCGCGCACAACTCGAACACGCGATCGCCGTGCTGCTCGGCAAGGCACCCGCCGAATTCGCGCTGACAGCGGCCGACTGGAACGGCGCCGTACCGCAGGTGCCGGTCGGCGTGCCATCGACGCTGCTGCAGCGCCGCCCGGACATTGCCGCCGCCGAACGGCAAGTCGCCGCGGCCAACGCCAATGTCGGCATCCAGCAGTCGGCGTGGTTTCCAAACCTGAGCCTGAGCGGCTCCTACGGTTCCTCGACGTCGACCCTGCACGATCTGTTCAACGCCTCGACACTGGTCTGGTCGATCGGCGCATCGGCCGCCGAGACCCTGCTCGATTTCGGCGCGCGCAGCGCGCGTGTTGCCGGCGCACGCGCGGCCTACGATCAGGCGGTGGCGAACTACCGTCAGACGACGCTGAGCGCATTTCAGGATGTCGAGGATCAGTTGTCGGCGACGCGCGTGCTGGAGCGTCAATACGCGTTGCGTCAGCAGGCCTCGTCGATCGCCGACGAAAACGAACAGGTATTACTCAACCAGTACCGTGCCGGCCAAGTCAGCTTCAGCGACGTCGTTACCGCACAGGCATCGGCGCTCAGTGCGCGGCGCGCGCTGGTACAGGCAGCGCTCGATCGCCAGACCACGGCGGTGGCACTGATCCAGGCGCTCGGCGGCGGCTGGCAGGTGGATCAGCAGCCGTAACGCCGCGCCCGCTCAGCGATCGTCGGCGACGTGGCGCTGGCGAAACTCGGGGTCCTGTTGAGGGCGATCGGTGCGATCTTTGACCAGGCACTGCTCGAAATCATCGAACGACAGCGCCTTTGAAAACAGGAAGCCCTGTCCGCAACGACAGCCGAGCTTGAGCAAGGCCGACCGTTGCTCCTCGGTCTCGATTCCTTCTGCGATGACGTCGAGCTTGAGTCCTCGGCTCAGCGTGATCAACGAGCGCACGATCGCGACCGCGCCCGGATCGTTGGGCAGCCCACGAACGAAACTCTGGTCGATCTTGATCTCGTCGATCGCCATCGCCTGCAGCTGGCTCATCGACGTATAACCAGTGCCGAAATCGTCGAGCGCGATGCCGACGCCGAACCGGCGCAATTCGTCGAGCACGGCGCGCGCCTCGCGCGGATTTTCCATGATCGTGGTTTCGGTCAGCTCCAGGATCAGTGCCCGACTCGGTAATTGCGTGTAGCCGAGTATCGCGCGCACGGTGCGTGGCAGTTCAGCTTCGAGCTGCGCTCCGGCGAGATTCACGGCAACACGGAAATCCGGATCGACCAGACCTTCGCGTCGCCAGATCGCGATGCGGCTGGCCGCTTCCCACAATATCCAGCGGCCGAGATCCTTGATCAGGCCGCTCTCCTCGGCAATCGCAATGAAACGGCTGGGCGAGATCCAGATGTCGCCCACCCGCCAGCGGATCAATGCTTCCGCGCCAATCCAGTGCCGATCCACGAGGCGGACCTTGGGCTGCAGATGACATTCGAACGCGCCCAGCTTCATCGCCTTGCGCAGATTTTCCTCGATGTGAATGCGATCGGTCGCGTAGTCGCTGAGCTCCGGCGCATAGATCTGCAGATGGCCGCCGCTGCGGCTACGCCGACGGGTTTCCTCAAGGGCGCTTTCCGCACGCTGCAGCAGCAGGTCCGCGGTGACGCCGTCGACCGGAAAAACCGACACGCCGCCACTGACCGTCAGATGCAGCGAGCGCCCGTCGCTCGCGATGGCGCGCCCGACCACATAGAGAAAATTCGAGAACGTGCGTTCGATGTCGCGCTGTTCGAGCAGATCGGCGATCACCACCACGAAACGGTCATTCTGGAGTTGCTCGCAGATGACCGCCGTCTCGGTCAGTTGTGCGAGACGCGCGGCGCACGACGCGAGAATCTCGTCGGTCAGCTCGCGGCCATAGGTCTCGATCACCGCGTCGAGCCGGTCGATCGCGAGCACGAACACCGCGAGGCCATTGCGCATGCCGATCGCATCCTTGATGGCGATGCCGATCCGCTGGCGCAGTTCGCTGATGGCGACAATCGATGCCGCGCCCGGCCGTGGCGCCGGCAGCGCTCGCGGCAGTCGCGCCTCAAGCACGTCGGCATCGAAAACCAGCGCCGCGTAACGCAGACCCTCGCCTTCGCCGCCGGCCTTCGACATCCGCACCTCAAGTCGGCAATTGGTACCGTCACGGCGGATCAGCGAGACATATCCGAGCCAGACGCCGGTCCGTGCAATTGTCGCCCACGCCTGCTCCGCCTCTGCGGCATCGGGGAACAGCACCTCGTCGAGGCTCATGTGGTGCAACGCATTGACCGAGCGCCCGCACAATGCCGCAAGCTGATCGTTGATCTCGAGCACCTGATGCTGCGCATCACAGATCGCGAGACCACCGACGGCAGCGTCGAATACGGAGGCAATCCGTTCGGCGCGCATGTGGATCGCATAGGACTCGGTGATGTCGATCGTCAGTCCGACCACGCGGCGGATCGTGCCGTGCTCCGGCGCGCGCGCGGTAGCGCGCGCATTGAAAATGCGCGTGCCGCCCTGATAATGGCGAACGCGGAACACGACATTGAGCTTCTGACTCAGTCCCTGCAGACAGGCCTCCAGCGCGCCGCGAAACTTCGGAATGTCGGCAGGCTCGATCAGCTGCAGCCAGCGCTCGGCATCATCGTGCTCCTGCTCGCCCTGCGGCAGTCCCATCATCGCGCGCAACTCGGGAGAGACGCGGACCCGCCAGCGAGCCTGCGCGTCGCGATCGTCAACGCGGAGATATTCCCAAGCACCGGCTTCGGCGCTGACGACTGCTTCATGAGTCAGCATCGTTCCTCCTTGTCCGTCATTGCGATGCCCTCGCCTGCGAGTGCGGCGCCGGGCTCGCCACTGAACATCGTCGACCGCCAGTTCGCCGTGATGAGCCGGTCTTATTGCAGACCGCGCCAATCCACCGATGCACCACCGGCAATGAAGGACACAGCGTCCGATCTCGGCACATACCGTTCCATGGCGTCTTGCGCTTCTTGGCGGCTCAATGCCGCCATGCGTCACAGACTACGTGCAGCCGCCCAGGAGCGCCAACGGTTCATGTGTTGTTCAGCTGGCAATGTGAGCTTGATGACAGCGGGTGGACCGCCGCGTGATCAGACTTGGGGGAGAAGTACCATGAACAGCCATCGCCGCTTTCGTCGCGTTCGCAGCATCGTGCTGGTCGCACTGTCGCTGGTTTGTGTCTCGGCGCAAGCTCAGTTGTTGAACAAGCTCAGCAGCGTGCTGACCGATCCGGTTGGCACCACCTTGCGCGTGCTCGCCAATGTCTCGGGTATCGTCACCAGCCCGGTCGGCGATCTTCTGGTTGGAACGGCGCAACTCGCCGGCACCGGATTGGCTCATACCGTAATTCGCGTTCAGGGCCGCTATCTGACGCTTGCGCGCGGCACTGCAGCGGTCGACATCAGCTTCACGCACGATGGCGAGAACCGTCGCTTCCTGATCGTGCGGCCTGCCACCGCCTATGCGGGCGCACCGGTACTGTTGATGCTGCACGGCAATGGCGGCACCGCCGAGAACCAGGCCAACATCAGCTACGTCGCCGATCTCGTCGCAGCGACGGGAAGCTGGGCGGTGTTGCCCGATGCGCTCGATGGCACTTGGAACCAGGACCCGGGCCATTCGAACGGCATCGACGATGTCGGCTTTCTGGCCGCCGTGATCGAAATCCTGACGAACAACTTCGAAGTGGACCCGCAGCACATCGCGATCAGCGGCCTGTCGAACGGCGCCTTCATGGCGGAGCGCTTCGCGTGCGAGCGCTCGGACCTCATTTCCGCTGCGGCGCTGGTCGCCGGCACCATGAATACCAATCTCTCTCGCAGCTGTGCGCCGGCGCAGCCGCGACCGATCATGTTCATCAACGGCACGGCCGATCCGATCGTGCCGTACGACGGCAGCCGGTTCGGAACACTGGCGGCGTCCGCGACTTACACCTTCTGGCAGACGCTGCACAACTGCACCTCATCGGCGGCAACGACCACCCATCTGCCCGACATCAGCAATGACGGCACGACGGTCGACCTGCTGCGCAACACCGGCTGCGGCAGCGGTGGCGAAGTCCGCCTCTACACCGTCAACGGCGGCGGCCACGCCTGGCCCGGCGGCTGGCAGTATCTGCCGGTGCCGATCATCGGCCGGACCAGCACCGATCTCGACGCGACCACCGAGCTCTGGAGTTTCGTCAGCGCTTACGCCCGGGATTAGCCGAATCAGCCCGCCGATGCGGCGCATGGTCGCGTCGGCGGACTCCCTGCAGCGCTCGGCCCGCACACATTTGCCCGGCCGCCTTGCAACGCGCGGCAACCGTCCCCAATGATCACGGCTTGAATCTTGCGGCCGGCGATACGCGACACCTCGCTTCCGGAAGCTTTACGATCCGCGACTGAATCCGAGGAGCGCGCGTGACACCAGTCATCTCCATCCAGGGCCTCACCAAGACCTATGCGTCCGGGTTCCAGGCGCTCAAGAACGTAAGCCTGCAGATCAAGCGCGGCGAGATCTTCGCGCTGCTCGGCCCCAATGGCGCCGGCAAGACCACGTTGATCGGCATCACCTGCGGTCTCGTCAATCCGAGCAGCGGCAGCGTGCACGCGGCCGGCCACGATGTCGTCACGGACTTTCGTGCGGCGCGCAGCAAGATCGGCCTCGTGCCCCAGGAGATTTCGACTGACGCATTCGAGACCGTCTGGGCGACCGTCAATTTCAGCCGCGGCATGTTCGGCAAGCCGCGCGATGCGGCGTACGTGGAAAAAGTGCTGCGCGACCTGTCGCTATGGGACAAGCGCAAGGCCAAGATCATGACCTTGTCCGGCGGCATGAAGCGGCGCGTGATGATCGCCAAGGCGCTGTCGCATGAGCCGGAGATCCTGTTCCTCGATGAGCCCAGCGCGGGTGTCGACGTGGAACTGCGTCACGACATGTGGCAAATGGTACGCGCGCTGCGTGAACGCGGCGTCACCATTATTCTCACCACGCACTACATCGAGGAAGCCGAGGAGATGGCCGATCGCATCGGCATCATCAACCACGGCGAAATCGTGCTGGTCGAAGACAAGGCCGCGCTGATGGCCAAGCTCGGCAAGAAGCAGCTGACGCTGAACCTGCAGGCACCGCTGGCGACGATCCCGGCGGCGCTGTCGGACTATCCGCTGGAACTGTCCGCCGACGGCACGGCTTTGACCTACACCTTCGATGCGCAGGGCGAGCAGACCGGCATCGGCGCGATCCTGCGAAGGCTCAATGACCACGGCGTTGATTTCAAGAGCCTGCAATCGAGCGAAAGCTCGCTCGAAGAAATTTTCGTCAGCCTGGTCCGGAACAAATCATGAACGTCCACGCGATCCGCGCGATCTATCGCTTCGAAATGGCGCGCACCTTCCGCACGCTGATGCAGAGTATCGCCTCGCCGGTACTGTCGACCTCGCTGTACTTTGTGGTGTTCGGCGCGGCGATCGGCTCGCGCGTCGGCGCCATCGACGGTATCAGTTATGGCGCATTCATCATTCCCGGACTGGTGATGCTGTCGCTGCTTACCGAGAGCATTTCCAACGGCTCGTTCGGCATCTACATGCCGAAATTCTCCGGCACGATCTACGAGTTGCTGTCGGCTCCGGTGTCGTACGTCGAGGTGATCTGCGGTTACGTCGGCGCAGCGGCAAGCAAGTCGGTGATCCTCGGCTTTCTGATCCTGATGACAGCGCGTCTGTTTGTCCCTTACGAGATCGCGCATCCGTTCTGGATGCTGGCATTTCTGCTGTTGACGGCGATCACGTTCAGCCTGTTCGGCTTCATCATCGGCATCTGGGCCGACGGCTTCGAGAAGCTGCAGATCGTGCCGCTGATGATCGTCACACCACTGACCTTCCTCGGCGGCAGCTTCTACTCGATCAGCATGCTGCCGCCGCTATGGCAGAAGATCGCGCTGCTCAATCCGGTCGTCTACCTGATCAGCGGCTTCCGCTGGAGCTTCTACGGCATCTCGGACGTCAGCATCACGCTGAGCATCAGCATGACCGTGCTGTTCATGATTGCCTGCGTGCTGGCGATTCGCTGGGTATTCAAGACCGGATATCGACTGAAGGCCTGACGCACACCGTTACCCGACAGGTGCCGCTTCCTTTGCCTCATGCCGTTGGTCACGCTGCTTGGCGGCGGTAGGCGTGCGGGTCGTCCCCCCGCAACTGTCGCGGATATTGCACGATCGCCTCCAGCCATCACAGTCAGGCGGACGGTGCGGCCTTGCGCTTTTCCTTCTTTGCCTTGGCGACCTTGAGAGCTTGGGCCGCTTTGGGCGTCTTGGTCGCTTTGGCGGTCTTCTGTGGTTTGGCGGCAACAATT
>DATCXY010000488.1:0-12136 GCA_036570585.1 Solimonas sp.
CATGATCGACAATCCATTCCTGCTCAAGCTCGAAAGCGGTGGTTTGATCCATCGCCTGTTCGTTGCGCTGTCGAGTGCATGGCGCTGGCGGGCGCACACCGGCATGTCGATCGCGCACATGGCGAAGACCTTCTTCGCGGCCGTGCGCGAAGGCGATGGCGCGATCCAGACCATGATGGCGGCGAACGCGCCGGTGCTGATCCAGCGCGCGATGGTCGAAGGCCGACCGGACGAAGGCGTGCTGCCGAGCGGGCAGGTTGCCGCCGTGATCGGCGCGTTGCCGCCGGTGGCGGAACTGATCGTATCCATTGTGAGCGAGGCCGAAGCGCGGCTCGCGGCGGTACAGGCAAACTGTCGCGCCCAAGGGGCGCTCCTGCAAGGAGAGTTATAGGAGCGCCCCTGGGCGCGACCTGGCTTGCTCATATGAACAACGGCTTCACCACCACCATTACCGACGGCATCGCCGAACTCGTCATCAACCGGCCGCCGGTCAATGCGCTCGACGACGCCGGCTGGCATGCGCTTGCCGACGAGATCGAACGGCTCGGCAGCGATCCGTCCGCGCGCGTGATCGTGCTGCGCGCCGAAGGCCGCGGCTTCTGCGCCGGCGTCGACATCAAGGAGCTCGACGCCCATCCGGAGCGCATCGTCTCGGTCAATGCCGGCAACTACCGCAGCTTCCGCGCCGTGCATCGCAATGCGTTGCCGGTGATCGTCGCGGTGCACGGCTTCGTGCTCGGCGGCGGCATCGGTCTGGCCGGCGCCGCCGACATCGTGGTGGCGGCCGACGACGCGACATTCGGCGTGCCGGAAGTCGATCGCGGCGCGATGGGCGGCGGCGCGCATCTGCAGCGGCTGTTCCCGGTGCAGAAGGTGCGCATGATGTATTTCACCGGCGAGCCGATCACCGCCGCCGAAGCGCATCGTCTCGGGGCGATCGAGAAAGTCGTGCCGCGCGCCGAGTTGCGTGAAGCGGCACTGTCGATCGCGCGCACGATTGCGGCCAAGTCGACGGCGATGATCCGCCTCGCGAAGGAATCACTGAACGGCATCGAGGACGGCAACCTCGAAGACAAGTACCGCTGGGAACAGGGCTTCACCTTGCAGGCCTACAGCGAAAAGGATTCCGCGGAAACGCGCCGCGCGTTCGTCGAAAAGCGCGACGTACGCTTCGAAGAAAAGAAATGATGAGAGAAGCAAACATGCGAGCTGCTTGTTTTGAATGTCCGCGCCAGCGATGGCGCGGGCTTGCACAGGGCGTGCATGCATGAGATTGGAATACACGGAGCGGCAGAATAAATTCCGCGAGGAAATTCGCGGCTGGCTTGCGACGCATGTGCCAAAGCAGCCCTTGACGAGCTTCGATACCGAGGCCGGCTTTGCCGCGCATCGCGATTGGGAAGCCAAGCTGTTCGAAGGCCGTTGGAGCGCGGTGACCTGGCCCAAGCAATACGGCGGGCGCGGCTGTGACCTGATCGAATGGCTGATCTTCGAAGAGGAATACTGGCGCGCGAACGCACCGCTGCGCGTCAACCAGAATGGCGTATTCCTGCTGGCGCCGACGCTGATGGAATACGGTACCGACGAGCAGAAGGCGCGCTTTCTGCCGCGCATGGCGTCGGGACAGGACATCTGGGCGCAAGGCTGGTCGGAACCGGGCGCGGGTTCGGACATGGCGGCGATCCGCAGCAAGGCCGTGCGTAACGGCGATCACTATGTCATCAATGGCCAGAAAACCTGGTCGACGCGCGCGGTCTGGGCCGATTGGCTGTTCGGCATGTTTCGCACCGATCCCGAATCGAGCCGTCATCACGGGCTCACGTTCATTCTGATGCCGCTGAATCTGCCGGGCATCACGATCCGGCCGATCAAGCAGCTCAACGGTTTGCCGGGCTTCGCCGAAATCTTCTTCGATGACGTGCGTGTGCCGGTCGAGAATCGTCTCGGCGACGAAGGTGCCGGCTGGAGCGTCGCAATGGCGACGGCCGGTTTCGAGCGCGGCCTGATGCTGCGTTCGCCGGCGCGCTTCCAGCAGACCGCGCGCAACCTCGTCGACCTGTATCGTCGTCATCGCGATGTCGCCGATGCCGATCCGGGCATACGCGAAGCGGTGCTGAAGAGCTGGATGGACGCCGAGGCCTACACGCTGGCGACCTATCGCACCGCGAGCCGGCTCGGCAAGGGCGCGAAGATCGGCGCCGAAGCGAGCACCAACAAGATCTTCTGGTCGGAGCTCGATCTTTTGATGCACGAGACCGCGCTGCGCATCCTCGGCCCGCTTGGCGAACTGATGCCGGAAGCGCCGGATGCCGGCGATGCCGCGCACTGGCTCGACGGCTTCCTGTTCGCGCAGGCCGGCCCGATCTACGCCGGCACCAACGAGATCCAGCGCAACATCATTGCCGAGCGCATGCTCGGACTACCGCGGTCGTAAGCCGAACATGGACTTCACATTCGAAGATCAGCAGCTCGCGTTCCGCGACGCCATCCACAAATTCCTGATGGTCGAAGCCGCACCGGAAATGCTGCGCGAGATCTGGGAGACGACCAGGACCGGACGCTCGGCGGAACTGCGCGCCAAGCTCGCCGATCAGGGACTCACGGCGCTGTCGGTGCCGGAGGCATTCGGCGGCATCGGCCTCGGCGATCTTGACTGGGTGCTCGTGCATCAGGAACTCGGCTACTTCGCGATTCCCGATTCGCTGACGGACAGCGCGTACCTTGCGGTGTACTTGCTCAATCATCTGCCCGCCGACGTCACGCTCAAGCGCGAATGGCTGCCGCGCATTGCATCAGGCAACGCGCGCATTGCCATCGGTCATCCGGTCAACCCGCTGGTCGCCGATGCCGAACTCGCCGACCTGTTGCTGCTTTGGCACAACGACGAGATTCACGCGCTGACGCGCGATCAGGTGCAATGCACGTTCAACGCCAGCGTCGATCTGTCGCGGCGGCTGTACAAGCTGAAGTGGACGCCATCGTCGGCGACGCGCATCTGCCCGGCCAGGCAGGGCCGCGCGCTGTGGAGCGAATTGCTCGATCGCGCCGCGCTTGCGGCCAGCGCGCAGCTGCTCGGTCTGGCGCAGCGCATGCTGGATCTCGGCGTTGACCACGCCGCGCAGCGCAA
This sequence comes from Solimonas sp., assembly GCA_036570585.1. GTDB lineage: Bacteria > Pseudomonadota > Gammaproteobacteria > Nevskiales > Nevskiaceae > Solimonas. The sequence continues at coordinate 3,128 of DATCXY010000488.1, forward strand.
GCAGTTCGGCAAGCCGGTCGGGTCGTTTCAGGCAGTCAAGCATCATTTCGCCGACGTCGCGGTCAAGGTCGAATTCGCCGAGCCGGTCATTCATCGTGCCGCGTATGCCGTTGCCGAAGATGATCCGCGACAGGCGCTGTACGTGTCGCACGCCAAGCTTGCCGCGGGCGAGGCAGCGCGGCTCGCCGCGCGCAAGAGCATTCAGGCGCACGGTGCCATGGGCTACACTTGGGAGGCTGATCTGCAGATGTACATGAAGCGCGCCTGGGCCCTCGATTCGGCCTGGGGCGACGCCAAGTTTCACAAATCGCGGATCGATCGCGCCATCCTCGCCAGCGACGCTTTGCTCGGCCCGGGTGCCAGCTTCTCAACCTCAAACTGACCGGAAGATTCTCATGGCTGAAGCCTATATCGTCGATGCGCTGCGCACGCCCACCGGCAAGCGCAAGGGTAGTCTCGCTCACATGCACGGCGCCGATCTCGGCGCGCATGTGCTCAAGGCGATTGTCGAGCGCAACAAGATTCCGGCCGACGATTACGACGACGTGATCTTCGGCTGCCTCGATGCGATCGGCCCGCTCGCCGGCAACATCGCGCGTACCTGCTGGCTGGCCGCCGGCCTGCCGCTGCACGTGCCCGGCGTGACGATCGACCGTCAGTGCGGCTCGTCGCAGCAGGCCGTGCATTTCGCCGCGCAAGCCGTGATGAGCGGCACGCAGGATGTGGTGATCGCCGGCGGCGTGCAGACCATGACGCAGATTCCGATTTCCTCGGCGATGGTCTGCGCCAAGCCGCTCGGCTTTGCCGATCCGTTCTCCGGATCCAAGGGCTGGGTCGCGCGCTTTGGCGATCAGCCGGTGTCGCAGTTCACCGGCGCGCAGATGATCGCGGACAAGTGGGGCATCTCGCGTGATGACATGGAAGCGTTCGCGCTCGAATCGCATCGCCGCGCGCGCGTCGCACAGAAGGAAGGTCGATTCGATCGCGAGATCATCGAGACCGAAGGCCTGAAGATGGACGAAACCGTCCGCGACACGTCGATCGAACAGATGGCCAAGCTCGAACCGCTCACGCCCGGCGGCACGATCACCGCCGGTGTATCGAGCCAGACCGGCGACGCCGCCTCGGCGATGCTGATCGTTTCCGAGAAGGCGCTGAAGCAGTACGGCCTCAAGGCGCGCGCACGCATTCATCACATGAGCGTTTACAGCGACGATCCGATCTTCATGCTGACCGCGCCGATTCCGGCGACCAAGCGCGCGCTGCAGAAATCCGGCCTGAAGCTGGAAGACATCGATCTGGTCGAGATCAACGAGGCATTCGCGCCGGTCGTGCTGTCGTGGTTCAAGGACATCGGCTATCCGCGCGAGAAGACCAACGTCAACGGCGGCGCGATCGCGCTGGCGCATCCGCTCGGCGCCACCGGTGTGAAGCTGATGACGACGCTGTTGCATGAGCTGGAACGCACGAACGGTCGCTATGGCATGCAGACGATGTGCGAAGGCGGCGGTGTGGCGAATGTGACGATCATCGAGCGGTTGGGCTGATTGCGATCGCCGGCAATGCGTGGCGCGATTTCTTGTTCCCGCTCGCGCTTGCAGGAGCGGGTCAGGGAGAGGGCCGGCGCGCCGCCGCGCCGGTTTCGGTTTCGTGTTTGCTACGCGGCCTGTAGCTCGATCGGGCCTTTGGTTTCGCCCTTGTGGGGCGAGTCCCTTTTCTTTGCTTGTCCAAAGAAAAGGAACCAAAAGAAAAGACACCCTGGCTTTCGCGCCCTCGCTTCGCGAGGGTTCCCTGCGATGCTCGGCACGCCGGCCGCCGCTGAAACTCGCGGCTGTGCCGCTCAGACAGTCAGCGGCGGACAGCCCCGGCGCGTCTGCGCTTCTCGGCGCTTCGCAAAGGGGCCCGAACGTCAAAAGCAAAAGCGGGTGTTCCAACAAGTTTCTTGGCGGCGCGCAGCACCGTGCGTTTGATTCTGGGTCCCCTTTGCGTTGCGCCGAGAAGCGGAGCCGGGAAGGGATGAAGCGACCGAGTGTCTGAGTCCTGCGCAGCAGGGCGAGTTTCGGTCGTGCCCTTCCCGGTGAGCATCGCAGGGTACTGCTGCATAGCAGCAGCGCAGAGCTAGGGGTGTGCTTTCTTTTGCGTACTTTTCTTTGCACAAGCAAAGAAAAGTACATCGCGCCGCAGCGCGAAACAAAAGGCTGGATCAAGCAACAGCTGATTCATGAAACCGGTTTGCAGTTTTTTCGAATTCGAATGAGGTAAATCAACATGGGTATCTGCACCAACCGCACCATCATCGTCACCGGCTCGGGCTCCGGCCTCGGCCGGCAGTACGCGCTCGCACTCGCCGCCGAAAGCGCGAACGTGGTCGTCAACGACATCAACCGCGCCGGCGCCGAAAGCGTCGTCGACGAGATCGTCAAGGCCGGCGGCAAGGCGGTTGCGAGCGTCGACGACATCACCTCGATGAGTGGTGCACAGGCGATCGTCGATGCCGGCGTCAACGCATTTGGCGACGTGCACGGCGTCGTCAACAATGCCGGTGTCGTGCGCGACCGCATGTTCGCGTCGATGACCGAAGACGAGTGGGATCTGGTGATCAAGGTCCATCTGAAAGGCCACTTCTGCATCGCCAGCCGGCTCGTGCAGCGCTGGCGCGATCAGACCAAGGCCGGTCAGAAAGTCGACGGCCGCATCATCAACACCACGTCCGGCGCCGGCCTGCAGGGTTCGATCGGGCAGAGCAACTACGTGGCGGCGAAGGGCGGCATCGCGTCGCTGACGCTGGTGCAGGCCGCCGAGCTTGGACGGTACGGCATCACTGTCAACGCCCTCGCGCCGGCGGCGCGTACCGGCATGACCGAAGGACCATTCGCCGAGATGATGAAAAAGCCCGAGGACGGCCGTTTCGACTACTACGATCCGGCCAACGTCGCACCGTTGGTGGTCTGGCTGTGCAGCCCGCTGTCGGCGAAGGTCAGCGGCAAGGTGTTCGAGGTCGAAGGCGGCAAGGTCTCGATCAGCGATGGCTGGAAGACCGGCATCGTCCGCGACAAGAAAGCGCGCTGGCAGCCGGCCGAGCTGACCGACGTCATCGAAGAGTTGATTGCCGAATCTCCGAAGGCGCAGAAAGTCTATGGCACCTGAGGCGACGGGCACGCGCGTCGACGACTATCGCTATTGGGTCGATGAGCGCGTCCGCTTCAACGATCTCGACCTGCTCGGCCATGTCAACAACATCGCGTACGTCGTTTACGTCGAAACCGGCCGCGCGAGCTTCCTGCGCTCGATCGGCATGTTCGAACTGGACGACCGGCGGCAGACCGTCATCGCCCGCTTCGAAATCGATTATCGGCGCGAAGTGGCGTATCCGGCGGACTTGCGCGTCGGCGTGCGCGTACTGGCGATCGGCAACAGTTCGTTCCAGATCGGCGTCGGCATTTTTTCCGGCGAGACCTGCGTTGCGACCGCACGCAATGCGATCGTGCGCTGGGATCGCGAACGGCATGCCGCGGTCGCGCTCGATGATGGCGAACGCGTCGCGCTGAGCGCTTATCTGGTTGATGGTCCTGGGGCCGTGCTCAGCGCCTGACGCGGGCCGCCGAACGGTCGGTTCTGGCGCTTTCGATTCGCGCGCGCGGGCGTACAGTAGCGATCAGTCCGGTTGTGGCAGTGCCAAGGGGGCGGCCATGAAAACGCTGATCGCGATCTGTGGCGTGCTGCTGCTGGCGGCCTGCAGCACCATGCCACAACGGGCGGTGCCAGAGAGCTTGTTCTCCGACGCCGCGTTTGGCGAGGCGCCGACTGAACTGCAGACGCTCGATCTGTTCGCGCTGAGCCCGGCGATGCGCGACTTCCTGCTGCAGGATGCGCCCAAATACACGCGTCGTGACGGACCCTCGCGTGGTCTGTATGAGGCGATGCGAACCCGGCTGCACATTGACTACGATGCAAGCACCACTCACACCGCGGCCGAAACGTTCGAGACCAGGTCCGGTAACTGCCTGTCGCTGGTGATCCTCACTGCCGCACTGGCCCGACCTTTGAATATCGATGTGCGCTACCGATTCGTGCCGCGTGCACGGACCTGGACGCGCACGCAGGGCATGGTGCTGCAGAACGGCCACGTCAATATCGAACTGAGTCCGCGTGCGACCATCGCCGGCTCCGGCATCCAGCCACCATTGGTTGTCGACTTCGTGCCCGCCGAGAATCTGGAGTCGCAGGTCGTGCAGGAGATCGACCAGAACACCGTGATGGCGATGTATCTGAACAATCGCGCGGCCGAAGTGCTGGTGGCCGGCGATGGTCGGGCCGCGTACTGGTGGGCACGTGCTGCGATCCATGCGGCGCCCGAATATGCGGCGGCCTACAACACGCTCGGCGTGATCTATCTGCGGCACGGCGACGCGCAGCTCGCCGAAGGCATGTTCCGCTTTGAACTTGCTCGCACGCCGCAGGACCCGACGCTGCTGTCGAATCTGGTCGTCGCGCTTGATCGTCAGGGGCGCAGTGGCGACGCCGCGCGGGTTCGTCAACAGTTGGCGGAGCTGGATCGCTACCAGCCGTTTGCATTGCTCGACAAGGGCAATGCGGCGATTGCCGGCGGCGATGCGGCGATGGCGATGAAGTTCTATCGGCAGGAACTCAAGCATCTTCCGTACAGTGCCGAACTGCATTACGCGATCGCCGTCGCCAGCGCCAGGCTGGGCGACACACGCGGCGCGCGCGAACATCTCGACGAAGCAATGCAATTGAGTCTCGACGTGCATGATCGCGACCTGTACGCCGGCAAGCTCGAAAAGCTGCGCGCGCTGCAGGCGTTCTGATGATCCAGCCTGCGGGCGCGCAGGGCTGCAATCGTCCCAACGGATGAAGAGTCTGCATCGCATTGTTCCAATAATGCGGTTCAAATCATCCGAAAATCCTTGATGAACCTGTCTCTCAGCGACGACCAGCTGCTGATTCGCGACGCCGCCGAGAACTTTCTGGCGGATGTCAGTGACTCGGCGGCGGTACGTCGGCACCTGGCCAGCGAGCACGGGTTCGACCCCGAAATCTGGCAGCGGCTGGCCGGCGAGCTGGGCTGGTGTGCGATGCCGGTTGCCGAAGCCCATGGCGGCCTCGGCCTTGGGCCGGTCGAGATGGCGGTATTGATGGAATCGATGGGGCGGCGGCTGTTCTGCGCGCCATATTTTTCGACGGCATGTCTTGCCACGACGCTGATCGCGGAGACGGCCCGCGAAGATTCGCAGGCAGGGCCTTTGGCCGCGATCGTCGAAGGCCGCATGCGCTTCGGCGTCGCGATCGCCGATGGCGACTGGACGCTCGCGGCGCAGGGATTGCACGCGGCGCTTGACGCGCAAGACTGGCGGCTCAGCGGCGGGGCGGCGGCCGTTATCGACGGCGCTAGCGCCGACACACTGTTGCTGTTCGCCACGCTCGCCGATGGTATCGGCCTGTTCGCGGTCCCGCGTGCGAGCGACGGTCTGGTGGTGACGCCGCTGCAGACCTGGGATGCGACACGCCGCTTCGCGCGCGTCACGCTGGATCGTGTCGCGGCCGAACGGCTCGATGATCCGCAGCGTGTTGATGGCTTTGCCCGCGCGCTCGCATTGGCGCGTCTGTATCTGGCGGCCGAGAGTCTCGGCGGCGCGCAGCAGTGTCTGAATCTCAGCGTCGAATACGTCGCGCAGCGCAAGCAGTTCGGCCGCAGTATCGCGTCGTTCCAGGCGATCAAGCATCGCTGTGCCGAGATGATGGTGCGCATCGAAGCCTTGCGCTCGATGGTCGCCGGTGCCGCCGCGCTGGCCGCGTCCGATGTCGAGGGGGAGACCCTGGCGCGCGAATGCGCAGCGGCAAGGCAGCTGGCGGCGGATACGTATTTCTGGTGTGCGCAGGAAGCGGTGCAACTGCATGGTGGCGTCGGCTTTACCTGGGAATACGACCCGCAACTGCATTTCAAGCGCGCGCAGGCCGCGTCGCACTGGCTCGGGACCGCGGAAACCCTGCGCGAACAAATCGCCGCGTCGCTGCTGACGAGCGACGCACAAGCCGAAGTCGTGCCCCACAAAGCCAATGCGGACGCCGACGAGGCTTTCCGCGACGACGTCGCAAGCTGGATGCGCGAGCACCTGGGCGGACGCTTTGCCGAGTTGCGGCATCGTGGCGGTCCCGGTGACGAGGAGGCATTTCCGGACCTGCGCAAGCAGTGGGAGCGCGAGCTTGCGGCGGGTGGCTGGACCTGTGTCGGCTGGCCGAAAGAGGCCGGCGGCCGTGGCCTGTCGATCGCGCGACAGGTGATCTTCCACGAGGAGTATGCGCGCGCCGGCGGCCCGGGACGCATGGGGCACATCGGCGAGGGTCTGATCGGTCCGACGCTGATCGCGTTCGGCAGCGACGCGCAGAAGAAGCGCTTTCTGCCCGAGATCGTCGCCGGTCGTGAGTATTGGGCACAGGGCTATTCGGAGCCGAACGCCGGCTCCGATCTGGCCAATGTGCAGACGCGCGCCGAATTGCAGGCCGATGGTTCGTGGCGAGTGTCCGGCCAGAAAATCTGGACCTCGCTCGCCCATGAATCGAACTGGATCTTCGTGCTCGCGCGCAGCACACCGGGGACGAAAGGCAACAAGGGCCTGATCTTCCTGTTGCTGCCGCTCGATCAGCCGGGCATCGAGATTCGCCCGATCCGGCAGATGAGCGGCGGCGCCGAATTCAACGAAGTGTTCTTCGACAAGGCAGTGGCCGCCGCCGAACACGTGGTCGGCAAGCCCGGCGAAGGCTGGAAGGTCGCGATGGGCCTGCTCGAAGCGGAGCGCGGCGTCTCGACGCTGGGTCAGCAGATGCATTTCGCGCATGAACTTGAACGGGTGATGGGCGCACTGCGCATGTGTGGACGCGAAGCGGATCCGTCGCTGCGCCAGCGCCTCGCGCAGGCCTGGTCGGGCCTGCGCGTGATGCGCTACAACGCATTGCGCATGCTTGCCGATGACGGTGCGCTCGGCCTCAAGCGCGAGGCGCTGATCTACAAGTACTACTGGTCGAACTGGCACCGCGATCTCGGCAAGCTCGGTGTCGATGTGCTCGGTGCGCAGGCCGACATCATTTCCGACGATCCGCTGCTGCGACCGCTGCAGCAGCTGTTCTTCTTCTCGCGCGCCGACACCATTTACGCGGGCACCAACGAAATCCAACTCAATCTGATCGCGGAACGCGGGCTCGGCATGCCGCGTGAAGTCCGCCCTGCTCCGGAAGCCAAATGATCACCGTTCCGCCGCCGCCTTACGTTTCCGCCCACGGTCTGCTGAAAGATCGCAGCGTGCTGATCACCGCCGCCGCCGGTGGCGGCATCGGCTTTGCCGCCGCGCAGCGCTGTGCCGAGGAAGGCGCGCGCGCGCTATTCATCTCCGACATCCATCCCCGCCGTCTGGACGAGGCAGTCGCGACGCTGAAGAAGGAGCATCCGGACTGTGAGGTCCACGGCCGCATCGCCAATGTCGCCGTCGAAGACGACGTGCAGGCGCTGATCGAGGACGCGGAAGCCAAGCTTGGCGGCGTCGATGTGCTGATCAACAACGCCGGGCTCGGCGGCAGCAGGCGCGTCGTCGACATGAGCGACGAGGAATGGAACAAGGTGCTCGACGTGACGCTGACCGGGACCTTCCGCATGACGCGCGCGATGCTGCGCAAGATGCAGCCGCGCGGTCGCGGCGTGATCGTCAACAATGCGTCGGTGCTCGGCTGGCGTGCACAAAAGGAACAGGCCCATTACGCGGCAGCGAAAGCCGGCGTGATGGCGTTGACGCGCTGCAGTGCGGTCGAGGCCGCCGAGTTCGGCGTGCGCATCAATGCGGTGTCGCCGTCGATCGTGTTTCACGATCACCTGCGCAAGAGCGCGCCGGAAGCGTTGCTCAATGAGCTGGCCAGCCGCGAAGCGTTCGGCCGCGGCGCCGAAGCCTGGGAGGTCGCCAACGTGATGGTGTTCCTGGCGTCCGATTATTCGTCCTACCTCGTCGGCGAAACCGTGTCGGCGTCGAGCCAGAGGGCCTGAAAATGAGTGCACCCGTATTTGATTCGGTTGATGCCGTGCTCGCCGCCGTTGGTCAGACGCTCGGCAGCAGCCAGTGGCTGACGATCGCGCAGGACCGCGTCAATTTGTTCGCCGACGCGACCGACGATCACCAGTGGATTCACGTCGACGTCGAGAAGGCCAGCGCCGGGCCGTTTGGTGCGCCGATCGCGCATGGCTATCTGTCGTTGTCGCTGGCCTCGCGCTTCCTGCCCGAGATCGTCGACGTGCGCATGAAGATGGGCGTCAACTACGGTCTCGACAAAGTGCGCTTTCCGTCACCGGTCAAGGTCGGCAGCCGCATTCGCGGCAAGGGCGAGCTGATCGCCGCCGAGAAGACCAAGGATGGCGGCGTGCAGGCGGTGATCCGTGTCACCGTCGAGATCGACGGCGAAGCCAAGCCGGCATGCATCGCCGACACCATTTCGCGGTATTACTTCTGATGCCGACGTTCGTCTTTGCAGGAGCGCCGCTTCGGCGCGACTGGCGCAGAGCATCGGTGCAATCGGGTCGCGCGCAAGGCGCGCTCCTACACAAGGAATTGATTCATGACTGAAGCTGTCATCGTCAGCGTTGCCCGGACCGGCATCGGCAAGGCCTATCGCGGCGCATTCAACGACACCGAAGCGCCGGTGCTCGGCGGCCACGTGATCAAGGCGGCGGTCGAGCGCGCCGGCATCGCGCCACATGAAGTCGACGATGTGCTGATCGGCTGCGCCGCGCAGCAGGGCACGCAGGCCTACAACCTCGGTCGCCTGTGCGCGTATACCGGCGGTCTGCCGGACAGCGTGCCGGGCATGACGCTCGATCGGCAGTGTTCGTCCGGTCTGCAGACGATCTCGATCGCCGCCAAGAACATCATCGCCGGCGAGCAGGACATCGTCATCGCGGGCGGCCTGGAATCGATCTCTCTGGTGCAGAACAAGCACAAGAACAGCTAT
>DATCXY010000489.1:0-3590 GCA_036570585.1 Solimonas sp.
GTCGCGGCGATGCCGGGTGGCGGCGCGCTCCATGTCTGGATCGGCAGCGAAGGCGCGACGCCTTACGACGCCGTCTATTCTCTGCGCGCACGTCGCTACGCCGCCAATGGTGCCGCGGGGCCGGAACTGAAGCTTGCCGACAATCTCGGCAACGCCGTCCAGCCACGCGTGGCGGCGGATGGCGCCGGCAATTTCGCCGTCGTCTGGACGCAGAGCGCTGGCTACCAGCAGCCGTACCGCGCGGTCTTGCGCCGCTATGCCGCCAACGGCACGCCACTGTCCGCCATCACGCCGGTCGATACCAATGACGCCGCGAGCAATCAGCTCGGTCCCAGCATCGCGATGAATGCGCAAGGCCGTTTTGCCATCGGCTGGTCGACCTTGCTGAGTTCTGTCAGCGGCAAGTATCTGCGGCTACAGCAGGGACCGGTCTACATGCGCCGTTATGGCAGCGACGGCGCTCCGCTGGCGCTCGCGCAGAAGGTCAGCGATCGACAGTCGGGCATCGCCGAAGTACCGCTGGACCCGGGCGCGCTCGTGCCCTTGTACGCCGCCGCGGCCGTCGAACTGCGCTACGCGGCGATGCCGCCCGACATCAGCATCGACGCCAGCGGCGCGACGATCGTCGCGTGGACCGCCGGATTCAAGTTGACACCGTACCTTGTCCTGGGCGCGGGCTATCACCCGATCGGCCTGGGCGTGCAACAGGTTTATGCGCAGCGCTTCGACGCATCGGGCGCGGCGGCGGGCAAACGCGCGACCATCGAGAACAGTGTCGACAGCTGGCAGGACGACTACAGCAGCCCGGCGGTGGCGTTCACCGCAGACGGCGGTTACGTCGTCGCCTACACGCGCCAGGATCTGCTGCGACTTGCGGCCAAGCGGCGTGGTCTGTATTTCAAACGCGTCGACGCGGCAGGCAAGGTGCCGATCAAGGCGGTCGAAGTGATGCGCGACATGAACGACGGCGACGACGCGCCGGATCTCGCGGTGGCAGCGAACGGCACTTTCGCGGTCGCCCTGCAACAGCACACCAGCCAGCTGTCCCAAGGTCAAAGCGCCATGGCCCGCTTGTACACGGAAGATGGCGTGGCGCTGAGCCCGGCGACGCTGTTCGACAGCAGCGTCATCTCGTACGTTCACATCGCCGCGCTGAACAATGGCGACTTCGCGATGACCTGGCAGCCGTATGGCCCCATCCAGGCCGCGCGCGTCGCCGGGTACTAGCCGTCGCGGGAAAAGAAAGCGCGCTCCCGTCAGCTGCAGGAGCGCGCCTTGCGCGACCGCCAGGCGCGCATGCAAGCGTCGGTTCGCAAACAAGCCTTCTTGCATTCGAGAAAATATTTGCTGGCGCACGGCCGCGTCGGCGAGACTCCGTTTCCATCAATCAAACCAGACGGAGTAGCAGATATGGCGACCGTGGGATACGTGTGCATCGGCACCAATGATTTTGATCGCGCGACGGCGTTCTACGATGCACTGCTCGGCGAATTCGGCGGCAAGCGCATGATGCCGACGCCGAAGGGATTGATCTATCAACTCGGCGACGGCGCGATGATCCTGATCACCCGCCCGTACGACGAGAACCCGGCGACCGTCGGCAACGGCAACATGGTCGCGTTCAAGGCGGACAACAAGGAACAGGTCGCCCATTGGCACGCCAAGGCGCTGGCGCTGGGCGGCACCTGCGACGGCGCGCCCGGCACGCGCGGCGGCTTCGGCGAGTTCGCGTACTTCCGTGATCTGGATGGCAACAAGCTGGCAGCGTTCTGCCTGGGGTGATGCGGTCGTGCGTTGAGGCGCGCGCAGCGCGCCTCAACCGCTCATCGGTCCGGCCATGTTGGCGGCGAAGAAACAGTAGTTATTCCGCCCATTGCGTTTGGCGTGATACATCGCGAGGTCGGCATTGGTCTTCAGCGCATTCGCATCGCGGCCATCGTTCGGATAGATGCTGATGCCGATGCTGCCCGAGATGTCGAGCTCGTGCACCTCGATGAAAAACGGCCGCGACAGCTCGTCGAGGATCTTGCGACTGACCATCGCCGCATCCTTGGGAGCGCCGATGCCGCTGAGCAGAACGACGAACTCGTCGCCGCCGGTGCGCGCCACCGTGTCGGCGGCGCGCACGCAGGCCGTCAGTCGCTGCGCGACATCCTTCAGCAGCAGATCGCCGACCCGATGCCCGTAGGTGTCATTGACGGGCTTGAACCGGTCGAGATCGACAAACAGCAGCGCAAAGACATGCCGGTCGCGTTCGGCGCGGGTCACGGCTTCGCCGACACGGTCGTCCAGCAGCATGCGGTTCGGCAAACCGGTCAGACCGTCGCGAAGTGCCAGCGCGCTGAGCTGCTCGTTGGTCTGACGCAAAGCGTCGGTGAGTTTCGCTGCGAAATGTGCGTCAAGCGCCGAGACGCCGAGCGCGATCGTCAGGATGCAGAAGGTCACGACGCCAATCGTCACCGCCAGTGCTTCCGTGCTCATGCCGGCCGACGTCGCGGCGCGGCAGAAACTGCCGGGCGCAAACTGCGCAGCCGCCATGCCCGTGTAATGCATGCCGGTGATGGCGATGCCCATGAGAACCGCACTGCCGATCTTCGACAGGATGGCGACGCCGAAAGCATTGCCGCGCAGATGGAAAGCGAGTTTCAACGCCGCGAACGACGCGGTCACCGCGATGACGATCGAGGCTGCGAATAGAGATGGGTCGTAGTTGATCGCCGGCGACATCTGCATCGCTTGCATGCCGGTGTAATGCATGGCGGCGACGCCGAGGCCCATCAGCACTGCGCCGACCGCCAGCGACCAGCCGCTCACCGCCGCACGGCTGACGACGAACAGCGCCAGCCCGGATGCAAGGATGGCGATCACCATCGACAGCGCCGTGATCAGCTCGTCGTAGGCCAGCGGGATCGGCAGGTGGAACGCGAGCATGCCGATGAAATGCATCGACCAGATGCCCGTGCCCATCGCGAGTGCACCGCCGGCCAACCAGACGGCAGAACTCCTGCCGTGCTTGCGGCTCACGCGCCCAGCCAGTTCCAGCGCTGTGTATGAGGCGAAGATCGCAATCACGAGCGAAAGCGCGGCCAACTCCGGACTGTAAGAACCCGTCATGTCTGGCGTCACCTCCCTGGCGCCTCCATAGCTGCATAGGATACCCCGAGCTGCGTTGTGATCGCGCTGCTTCATCGGCTCCGGGCCGCCGCTGAGCGCGGCTCCACGATCGCCGGCCGCCTGCGGGCAAGCGCCCTGCCCTTTCCTGCCGACCGTCTCCCGCCCATGCCGCCATTACCGTGAGCGCACCCTGTGGACGCACCGGGTCGGGCAACAACCGGTCAAGGGCGGCAATGAACGTCCATGGCCCGGGGGAAACCTACTGCCATCACGGATCACCAGGATGTGAAATCCCGCGATCCTCGGTCCGCACCTGGTCACGCTCGACCAGCTTGCGAACCACGACGAAGAACACCGGCACGAAGAACACCGCGAGCACGGTGGCGGTGAACATGCCGCCGATGACGCCGGTGCCGATCGCGTTCTGGCCACCGGAACCGGCGCCGGTGGAAAGGGCGAGTGGCATGACGCCGAGG
>DATCXY010000490.1:0-5097 GCA_036570585.1 Solimonas sp.
CACCCGGCCAGGGCGACGCACACCGTTTCCAGTGCCTGAAGGCGCTGGCGCTGTTCGAAGGCTGAAGACACATGGAACGCGGCCTCAACGATTATCTGCCGGTCGCGACGCTGCTGCGCATGCTGGCGGTATTGCTGCTGGTATTCGCACCGCATGTCACGCATCTGCCGATCTGGGAATCGGCGTTGATCGTCGCGTTGCTGGCATGGCGCGCGGTCGCCGCGCAGCGGCAATGGCGGATGCCGCCGAAGTTCCTGCGCGCGGCGCTGGTGATCGCCGCGGTCGGCGGCACCTACGCGAGCTTCGGTCGCGTCAGCGGCCAGACCGCCGGCACCGCCCTGTTGTGCGTGATGGTCGCGCTCAAGCTGGTCGAACTGCGTGAACGTCGCGACGTGATGGTGATGGTGTTCCTGATGTATTTCCTGCTGATCACGCACTTCTTCTTTTCGCAGGAAATCTGGACGACGATCTATCTGCTGCTCAGTTGCGTGACGATCACCGCGCTGCTGATCGAATGCCAGCATCTCGGCGCGCTGGCGCCGCGCCAGACGCTGCGCAAGGCCAGTGTGATGGTCGCGCAAGCCTTGCCGTTGATGCTGATCATGTTTGTGCTGTTCCCGCGCATTCCCGGTCCGCTGTGGGGCCTGCCGGCCGACGCCGGCGCCTCGGCCCGCAGTGGCCTGTCGGATTCGATGTCGCCCGGCGACATCGCCGCGCTGATCCAGTCCAATGAAGTTGCGTTTCGTGTGCACTTCGAGGGTCCAGCACCACCACCGGCCGAGCGTTACTGGCGCGGCCCGGTGTTCGATAACTTTGACGGTCGCACCTGGAAGCGCGGCTGGACGCAGGCACGCCCCCTGCAGTCCGATGCGGTGCGCTACGAAGGCACGCCGGTACGTTACGAACTGACGCTGGAAGCCACCCGGATGCCGTGGCTCATGGCGCTCGATCTGCCGCAGCCGGTTGGCCTGCCGCCGGACGTGACGCTCAATCACGATGGGGAGCTGCTGTCACGCAAACCGGTCAACGAGCGCATCCGCTACACATTGATCTCGAACCCGCAGTACGTGCTCGAACCGCAGCTCGACGCACGCGCACGCACGCGCCTGACGCGTCTGCCCAAAGGCCGCGATCCGCGCACGATCGCACTCGCGCAGGGCTGGAAGGACCAAGGCCGCAGCGACGCGGCGATTGTCGCTGCCGCGCTGAACATGATCCGCACCGAGAACTTCGTCTATACCTTGCGGCCACCGACGCTCGGCAGCGACAGCATTGACGAATTCCTGTTCGACACGCGGCGCGGTTTCTGCGAACACTACAGCAGTGCTTTCACATTCCTGATGCGCGCGGCCGGCATTCCGGCGCGCATCGTCACCGGCTACCAGGGCGGCGAGCGAAATGCGGTCGGCGGCTACTACGTCGTCAGTCAGTCGGATGCGCACGCCTGGAGCGAAGTCTGGTACGACGGTCGCTGGCATCGCGTCGATCCGACTGCAGCCGTCGCACCCGAGCGCATCGAGCGTGGCCTCGATGCAGCGATCGGCGCCGGTGAAGGACTGCCCGCGTATCTGGCACGCCGCACCGCGTGGCGCGACGCAGTCAAGCTGCGCTGGGACTGGCTCAACGCGCGCTGGAATGGTCTGGTGCTTGGCTACGGCCCGGAACTGCAGCAACAGTTTCTCGAACGCTTCGGTCTCGGCGACATGCGCTCGATGATTCTGGCGCTGACGGTACTGCTGACTGGCGGCCTGAGCATCGTCGGCCTGTTCCTGCTGCGCCGCGCGGCGCCGGCGCATTCACCGGATCGTGCGTTGCGTGAATGGCGGCGCCTGACGCAAAAGCTCGCAGCGCGCGGCTACGTACAGCACGGCGACGAAGGACCACGTGATTTCGTCGCGCGCGTGTTGCGTGATCGTCCGGATTGGCACGATCATCTGCAGTCGGCGCTGGATCTGTATCTGCAGAGCCGCTACCTGCGCGACGGCAACAGCGACAGCCTGGCATCCCTGCAACGCACGGTCAGGGCGATCCGCTTTCCACGCTGAGGCTCGTTGTGCTGGAGTGCGCGCTGCGCATTGACGATAATGCGCGCCGCTCGTCGAGCACATTGCACAGGCAGACAGACGTCACGCACACCAGGCTCGGGGGAGCTGAAGACACCATGACGGACAGCATCGAGATCGGCGCCGGCGTACCGCGTCGCCGCAGCCGCGTGCGACGCGCGATCGGCCGCAGCGTGCTGACGCTGTCTGGCTGGAAACTGGATATCCGGGTCCCGGACGAGCCCAAGCTGGTCGTGATCGCCGCACCGCACACCTCGAACTGGGACTTCGTGTTCGCCATGGCCACGATTCTCGCGCTCGAACTGGATCTGCACTGGTTCGGCAAGCACAGCTTGTTCAAAGGAATCTGGAATCGGCCCTTGCGCGCGATCGGCGGCATTCCCATCGACCGCGGCGGCGCCGGTGGCGTCGTGCGTCAGACCGCGCTGGCGTTCGAGCGCCGCGAGCATCTGATCATCGGGCTTGCGCCGGAGGGCACGCGTTCGCGCGTCACCGCCTGGAAGCGCGGTTTCTACCATCTGGCGAGCACGGCGAATGTGCCCGTCCTCGCGGCGTGGATCGATTACCGCAGCAAGACCGTGGGTGCCGGCCCGGTGTTTCGTCCCAGCGGCGACTGGTCCGCCGACATGGCGCCGATCTTCGCGCTCTATCGCAGCGTCGGCCCGAAGAAACCGGAAAACTTCGCGACCGAATGATTCATGCCGCTCGCGGCTCGCGCACCCGCGAGAGCAGCAGACCACCGGCCACGAAAAACGGCAGCAGCGTCAGGATCGGCAGGCGCTGATTGTCGACCAGCAGCGCGGTCTGTCCGACCACCAACGGCCCGAGCACGGCCGCGAACTTGCCCAGCATGTTGTAGAAGCCGAAGAACTGGCCCGACTGCTCGCTCGGGATCAGGCGCGCGTAGTACGAACGCGACAGCGATTGCACGCCACCCTGCACCAGGCCGATTGCCGCCGCCAGCAGATAGAAGTCGCTTTCGGATTTGAGCCAGTACGAACCCACCGTCACCGCACCGTAGATCAGCAAGCCGACATAAATCATGCGCCGTGTGCCGACGCGATCAGCCAGCCAGCCGTAGGCAACGGCAGCCGGGAAGCCGATGAACTGCACCAGCAGCAAGGCCTTGATCAGCGCACCCGGCGCGAAGCCCAGCTTGACGCCGTAATCGACTGCCATGCGGATGATGGTGTCGACCGCGTCGATATACAGCCAGTAGCCGGCGAGAAAAAACAGCACCGGCTTCATCGTCAGCACTTGCCGGAACGTCCGCAACAGCTCCTGCCAGTCGCTGCCCGACTGATCGTGCATGGGGGCTTCATGCACCCAGCGGAACAACGGCAGCGAAAACAATATCCACCAGAATCCAACCATCAAGAACGACCACAGCACCGCCTGCGAACCATCACTCAAACCAAACACCTGCGGCTTCTGGAACATGAACACATTGACCGCGAACAACAGGCCGCCACCGAGATAACCAAGGCCATAGCCCAGCGCTGACGTGCGATCCATCTCGTCAGGCCCTGCAACGGCGACGATCAGCGAGTCATAGAAAGAAGTGCCCGCGAAAAACCCAATCGAGCCGAGCGTGAACAGCCCCAGTGCGACCGGCCAGTTGCCCTGTGCGACCGAGAACAGCGCTGCGGTCGAGATCGCGCCGAGCAAGGTCGCGGCGAACAGAAAGCGCTTCTTGTAACCCTTGCGATCGGCGAGCCCACCGAGCAGCGGGGCGATGATCATGACCACGACGCTCGACGCTGAACTGGCGACGCCAAGCCAGAACGTACGCGTTCCCGGCGGCAAGCCATGCGCCCAGTAGGCCGAGAAGAACAAGGGGAAGAAGCCGGCCATCACGGTCGTTGCAAACGCCGAATTTGCCCAGTCGTAGAAAGCCCAGGACCACCGTGCGCGGCGCAAGCTCATTGCGAGCCGGTCAATTCCAAAGCCAGCACCAGCGCATCCTCGCGGCCCTCGCGCGCTGGATAGTAGTCACGGCGTTCGCCGATCTTGGCGAAGCTGAAATCCATGTACAGCTTCTGCGCCGCGTCGTTGGACTTGCGCACTTCGAGCAGCACCAACGTCACGCCGGCCGCATGCGCGACCATCAGCAAGTGTCGCAGCAGGAACCCTGCCATCCCCTGCCGCCGCTGATCGGGCGCGACACAGATATTGAGGATATGCGCCTCGCCGACCGCCATGCTCATCAGCGCGTACGCCTGCACTTCACCGAGCGTGTTGGTGACGACCCAGGCGCTGTATCCGACACGCAGGCAATCGGAAAAGATGCCTTCGGTCCAAGGGTGCGTGTACGCCTCCTGCTCGATCATCAGCACCTGCGGCAGATGCGAGGGATGCATCGGATACAGACGCCAGGCGCTTTCAGGCTGCGCACTCACGCCGTGCGTCCCAGCATTTGATGGATCTTCTTGAGATCGGCCCAGCTCTTGGCCTTCTCGCGCGGACTGCGCAGCAGATAAGCCGGATGGTAGGTGATCAGCAGCGGCGTCTTGTCCGGGCCGTAGTGATGCAGCGCGCCGCGCAATTTCGATAACGGCGCATCGGTACCGAGCAGACGCTGCGCGGCGACGCGACCGAGGGCAACGATCAGCTTCGGTTTGACGAGTTCGATCTGCCGATCGAGATAAGGGCGACAGGCTTCGGCCTCATCGCTCTCGGGATCACGATTGCCCGGCGGCCGGCATTTGACGACGTTGGCGATGAACACGGCACTGCCTGCATCCGATTGTTGTCGCGAACGGCCGATGCTCTTCAGCATTTGATCGAGCAACTGGCCCGCACGTCCAACAAACGGCTCGCCACGCGCATCTTCGTCCGCACCCGGTCCTTCACCGATGATCATCAGCGGAGCGTCCTGCGGTCCGACACCGAACACGGTCTGCGTCCGCGTACTGCACAGCTTGCAAGCCATGCAGTCCTTGACCATCGCGCGTAAACCATCCCAGTCCCGCGGCACGTCGACGACGCGCGGCGCGGCTGCAGGCTTGGCAAGG
This sequence comes from Solimonas sp., assembly GCA_036570585.1. Classification (GTDB taxonomy): domain Bacteria; phylum Pseudomonadota; class Gammaproteobacteria; order Nevskiales; family Nevskiaceae; genus Solimonas. The sequence goes on from DATCXY010000490.1 coordinate 5,078, forward strand.
GCCGGCTCAACGGGCGCCGG
>DATCXY010000491.1:0-14618 GCA_036570585.1 Solimonas sp.
GCGCGAATGGCTGGTGCGTCAGCTACCGGCCGGCGAGCCGAAGCGCGAAGCGGTCGCCGCCGCCTTGAAGCTGACGCCGCGCACGCTGCTACGCCGCCTCGCCGATGAGAACGCGCATTACAAGGCCTTGCTCAACGACACCCGTCGTGAACTCGCGTTCGCTTATCTGCGCCAGAACCGCAGCGGCGCCGAGATCACCTACCTGCTCGGCTTCACCAACCCCGCGAATTTCTCGCGCGCATTCCGCCGCTGGACCGGATGCACGCCGCGGCAATGGCGTCTCAGGGAGATCAGGAGTCCTGCCCGTGTCGCGCGCAAGGCGCGCTCCTACGGGGGGATTTTGTAGGAGCGCGCCATGCGCGCGACCTTGCGAGGACCAGCAACGGATACGCGACGCCCGCGGCACGCAGGATTCGGCGGATTATGCTGCGCTCATCCGCCCTGCGGTCCTCCGCAACCGTTCGCCCCGGGTGCTCGCGCTGGCCTCGCGCGTGCCTCGATACACACCGCTTCGCGGTGCACTCGGCATGAACGGGGGTGAGAGCCGAAATCCATCCATCGCCGTTCACCCCGAGTGCCGCACGCGACAGCGTGCGGTGTATCGAGGGGGCTCAGCGGTCGTATCGAGGCAGCCTCAGGTCTTCGGCAGCGTCACGCCGCGCTGGCCCTGGTACTTGCCACCCCTGTCGGCATACGAGGTCTCGCAGACTTCGTCCGATTCATAGAACAGCATCTGCGCGACGCCTTCATTCGCGTAGATCTTCGCCGGCAGCGGCGTGGTGTTCGAGAACTCCAGCGTCACGTGACCTTCCCACTCCGGCTCCAGCGGCGTCACGTTGACGATGATGCCGCAGCGCGCGTACGTGCTCTTGCCGAGGCATACCACCAGCGTCGAGCGCGGGATGCGGAAATACTCGACCGTGCGCGCCAGCGCAAACGAATTCGGCGGGATGATGCAGACGTCCGACTTCACGTCGACGAACGACTTCTCGTCGAAGTTCTTCGGATCGACGATCGTCGAATTGATGTTCGTGAAAATCTTGAACTCGTTCGCGCAGCGCACGTCGTAGCCGTAGCTCGATGTGCCGTAGCTGACGATCTTCTCGCCATTGACGTGCCGAACCTGCCCGGCCTCGAACGGCTCGATCATGCCTTCCACCGCCATGCGGCGAATCCACTTGTCCGATTTGATGCTCACGCGTAGTTCCCGGTTGCCGGCGCGCATTGTACCGGCAAGGCACGCGAAAGCCGCCGGCGCTGCCCCGGCCTTGCCACGCCGCAAGACCAGGCTTCCGGAACGTGCGTAACCATCACCGCTGATGCAGCGACTGCCCGTTCGCATCTTCGATTCGGAGATAGCGCCCGGCTGACGATACGCGGCTGTTCGACGGCCCGATGGGTGCCGCCGACGGGCGACTGGCGACTGACACCGATTCCGCGCGGACCCGGAATCTGCTCCGGATCGAGTCGCCGTGCCGCTCGTCACTCCGCAGGTCGTGACGTAGCATATGCGCATGACCCACCCCCATGTCGACCGCGATCAACCACAGCACATCCTGCTCGCGACCGACCTGACCCGTGCCAGTCGCCAGCCTCGGTGCTGGTGGTACGCGACCACCGCATGGCACCTGATGCGGCGGCGACACGTGCTGGCAACTGACACCGACCTGACAGTGATCGACGCGTATCCGCGCGGACTGCTGTTCGATGCAGTCATCGGCCGTTCACGGCATATCGTCGACGCGATCCCCGGCGACGTGCGGGTAGTGCGCGCGACCCGATCGGCGCAGTCGCAGTGAGCGGGGGCATCGCATGTCGCTGTTGATGCTGCTGATGCTGCCGTTCGCCGGCTGCATCATCACCGCGCTGTTGCCGACCCGCGCCCGCACCGTGCTCGCGTGGGTCGCCGGCATCGTCGCGGCGATCGCGGCAGCGCAGGTCATCCTGCTGTTCCCGCAGGTGCGCGACGGCGGCGTACTGCTGGAGTCCTACGCTTGGGTGCCATCGCTCGGCCTCGACATCGTGCTGCGGATGGACGGCTTCGCGTGGATCTTCGCGGTGATCATCACCACGATCGGCGTGCTGGTCTGCCTCTATGCGCGCTACTACATGTCGCCGGATGATCCGGTCGCGCGTTTCTACGCGCTGTTCCTCGCCTTCATGGGGGCGATGCTCGGCATCGTGCTGTCCGGAAACCTGCTGCAGCTCGTCGTGTTCTGGGAAGCCACCAGCCTGGTGTCCTTCCTCCTGATCGGCTACTGGCACCACCGCGTCGATGCCCAGCGCGGCGCGCGGATGGCGCTGGTGGTAACCGGTGCCGGCGGACTGTGCCTGCTGGCCGGGGTGATCCTGCTCGGCAACATCGTCGGCAGCTACGATCTCGATACCGTGCTCGCTGCCGGCGACGTCATCCGGGCGCATCCGCTGTACCCGCCGATGCTGGTGCTGATCCTGATCGGCGCCTTCACCAAGAGCGCGCAGTTCCCATTCCATTTCTGGCTGCCGCGGGCGATGGCGGCACCGACGCCGGTGTCGGCCTACCTGCATTCGGCGACGATGGTGAAGGCCGGCGTGTTCCTGCTCGCGCGGTTGTGGCCGGTGCTGTCCGGCACCAGCTGGTGGTTCTGGCTGGTCGGCGGCACCGGCGCGCTGACGCTGCTGCTGGGCGCCTTCATCGCGATGTTCCAGAACGACCTCAAGCGGCTGCTGGCGTATTCGACCATCAGCCATCTCGGCTTGATCACGCTGCTGTTCGGTCTGAACAGCCCGCTGGCCGCGGTTGCCGGTGTGTTCCACATCATCAATCACGCGACCTTCAAGGCGTCGCTGTTCATGGCAGCCGGCATCATCGACCACGAAACCGGCACCCGCGACATCTCCCGGCTCAACGGCCTGATTCGCGCGATGCCGCGCACCGGCACGCTGGCGCTGGTCGCCACCGCCGCGATGGCGGGAGTGCCGCTGCTCAATGGCTTCCTGTCGAAGGAAATGTTCTTCGCCGAGACGATCTTCGTTCACTCGCACCCGTGGGTGGAGTGGAGCATGCCGGTGGTCGCCACCATTGCCGGCATCTTCGCGGTCGTCTATTCGCTGCGTTTCGGTTACGACATCTTCTTCGGCGAACCGTCGACCGATCTGCCGCGCACACCGCATGAGGCGCCACGCTGGATGCGAGCCCCGGTGCAGTTGCTGGTGATCACCTGCCTGATCGTCGGCATCATTCCGGGACTGTCGATCGGGCCGGCACTGGCGGCGGCGGCGCGGCCGGTGGTCGGTGGCGAACTGCCGATTTACAGCCTCGCGGTCTGGCACGGTTTCACCCCGCCGCTGGTAATGAGCCTGGTGGCGATCTTCGGCGGCATCGCCGGCTACCTGTGGCTGCGCCAGCGCCAGGCGCGCGGCCAGTTCCTGAGGACGCCGGGGGTGTCGCGCTTCGATGGCCGGCAATTGTTCGAGAGCATGCTGCTCGGTCTCACCCGCGGCTCACGGGTGTTCCTGCGCGTGTGCAGTACCCGCCGCCTGCAACCGCAATTGTTCGCCGTGATCGCGATCGGACTCGTGCTCGCGCTGCTCGCCGCCCGTGGCGTGCCGCTGGAATGGGGCAATCGCGCGCGGCTGCCGCCGTCGCAATCGTTCGTGCTGCTGTGGATCATCGGCATGGTGTGCGCGGTCGGCGCGGCGGCCATGGCGAAGTTCCACCGGCTGGTGGCGATCACGCTGATGGGCGGCGCCGGCCTGGTGACGTGCCTGACGTTCGCGTGGTTTTCGGCGCCGGATCTGGCACTGACCCAGATCGTCGTCGAGATCATCACGACCACCCTGCTCCTGCTGGGCCTGCGCTGGCTGCCGATGCGCGAGAAGGTCGTGCCCGAGCGCGACCCCCTGCGCGGTCGTCTGCGCCGCGGCCGCGACCTGTTGCTGGCGGCGCTCGTCGGCAGCGGCATGGCGGCGTTGTCCTACGCGCTGCTGACGCGGCCCGTGCCACAGAGCATCTCGCCGTTCTTCCTGCAGCGGGCACTGCCGGAAGGCGGCGGCAGCAACGTGGTCAACGTGATGCTGGTCGACTTCCGCGCACTCGATACGCTCGGCGAGATCACCGTGCTCGGCGCGGTGGCGCTGACGGTGTATGCCCTGTTGCGACGCTTCCGCCCGGCGGCGGAAAGCATCGCGCGGCCATCGCAGCAGCGAGCGGTGGCGGTCAATCTGGACACCGACCTGGTCAGTCCGAGCCGCGACGAGGACGCCGGCGGCTACCTGCTGGTCCCGGCCGTGATCGCGCGCCTGCTGCTGCCGATCGCGCTGGTGGTCGCCGCGCACTTCTTCCTGCGCGGGCACAACGAGCCCGGCGGCGGCTTTGTCGCCGGGCTGGTCATCGCGATCGCGCTCCTGATGCAGTCCTTGATGTCGGGCACGCGCTGGGTCGAGGCGCGTGCGCCGATACGACCGACGCGCTGGATCGCCGTCGGCCTGCTGCTGGCCTCGGTCACCGGCCTCGGCTCGGTGCTCTTCGGCTTCCCGTTCCTGACCAGCCACACCGTGCACGCGAACCTGCCGTGGATCGGCGACGTGCATCTGCCGAGCGCGACCTTCTTCGACCTCGGCGTGCTGATCGTGGTGGTCGGCGCGACCCTGCTGATCCTGACCGCGCTCGCGCACCAGTCGATCCGCGCGCATCGACAACTGGCGCCGCGTGCCACGACCCATCCGGAGGCACCGTAGTGGAAGCCCTGCTCGCACTGGTGATCGGGGTGCTCGCCGCCGCCGGGATCTGGCTGGTGCTGCGCCCGCGCACCTTCCAGGTGGTGATGGGGCTCGCGCTGCTGTCCTATGCGGTCAACCTGTTCATCTTCAGCATGGGCAGTCTGGTGATCGACCAGCCGCCGATCGTTGTGCCCGGCGTTGCGGCGGACCTGGCGCACTACACCGATCCGATGCCGCAGGCGCTGGTGCTGACTGCCATCGTGATCGGCTTCGCGACCACTGCGCTGTTCCTGGTGATCCTGCTGGCCGCACGCGGCCTCAGCGGCACCGACCACGTCGACGGCGAGCAGGACGAGCCGTGAACACACTGCTGCCCGGACTGATGATCGTGCCGCTGGTGTTGCCGCTGATGGCGGCGGCGTTGTTGCTGCTGGTCGACGGCAGCCAGCGACGGCTGCGCGCGCTGATCAACATCGCGGCGTCGCTGGCCGGACTGGTGGTCGCGGCAATCCTGCTGTGGGCGGTCGACCACGGCGGCATCGGCGTCTACCTGGCGGCGAACTGGCAGGCGCCGTTCGGCATCGTGCTGGTCGCCGACCGCTTGTCGGTGCTGATGCTGGTGCTGGTCGGGGTGGTGAGCACGGCCGCCGCGCTGTACGCCGAGGCCGGCTGGTCGCGGACCGGCGCCGCGTTCCATCCGCTGTTCCAGATTCAGCTGCTCGGACTCAACGGCGTCTTTCTAACCGGCGACCTGTTCAACCTGTTCGTGTTCTTCGAAGTGCTGCTGGCGGCCTCGTACGGCCTGCAACTGCACGGTTCGGGCTGGACGCGGGTGCGCGCGGGCATGCACTACATCGCGATCAACCTGCTGGCCTCGTCGCTGTTTCTGGTCGGACTGGCTGTGCTGTACGGGGTCACCGGCACGCTGTCGATGGCGGATCTGGCCGACAAGGCCACGCTGGTCGCCGAACACGACCGCGGGCTGTTGCACGTTGGTGCGGCGATCCTCGCCGTCGCATTCCTGATCAAGGCCGCCGTGTGGCCGCTGAACGCCTGGCTGGTGCCGGCGTATTCGGCGGCCAGCGTGCCGGTCGCGGCGCTGTTCGTGCTGATGACGAAAGTCGGCTTCTACGCCTTGTTCCGGCTGTGGACGCTGGTGTTCCCCGCAGAAGCGGGGCTGTCGGCACATTTCGGTGGCACGGCACTGCTGTATGGCGGCCTGCTGACGCTGACGTTCGGCACGGTCGGTCTGCTGGCGTCGATCCGCCTGGAGCGGGTCGCCGAGTACTCGGTGCTGGTCTCGTCGGGAACGCTGTTGTCGGCGCTCGGCATGGATTCGCCGGCGCTGAGCGCCGCCGCGGTGTTCTATCTTGCCAGCACCACGCTCGCGGTCGCGATGCTGTTCCTGCTGGTCGAGCTGGTGAAACGCACCGGTGTCCAGGCGCAGGCACAGACGCCCGATGTCGACGCCGCGCCGGACGAGGAAGACAACCTGGACGACGCGCAGCTGCCGCTGATCGGCGTCGCGTTTCCGATATCGGTGGCGATGCTCGGCCTGGCCTTCATCACCTGCGCGCTGCTGGTGGCCGGTCTACCGCCGCTGGCGGGCTTCCTCGCGAAGGTCGCGCTGTTGTCGGCGGCGATCGGGCCGAACGTGGACATCGCAGCCGGACCGGCGCGCTGGGCGCTGGTCGTGCTGCTGCTGCTGTCGAGCGCGTTCGCGACGATCTCGCTGACGCGCGCCGGCATCCGCCATTTCTGGTCCAAGGGCGGACGTTACGTGCCGTATCTGCGTGCGGCGGAAGCCGGCGCGGTGCTGTTCCTGATCGTCGCCGCCGGACTGCTGACGGTGTATGCCGAGCCCGCGATGCGCTACGCGACCGCCACCGCGGCGTCGCTGCACGCGCCGCGCACCTACATCGACGCGGTATTGAACGCGCGCCCCCGTCCAGGTCCGGCCACCGCATCACCCATCGGCGAGGCACCGCCATGACAATGCTGCGGCGACTGATCCCGGCGCCCTGGCTGAGCATCGGCTTGTTCGTGCTGTGGCTGGCGCTGGCACGCAGCACCGCGCCAGCGCAGATCGTGCTCGGCGTCGCGCTGGCGCTGGTCATACCGGTGCTGACCGCGCGCTTGCGCCTGGAGCACGCGCGGCTCCGGCGACCGGGACAGGCAGTGCGCTTCCTCGCGCGGGTCGCGTTTGACGTCATCGCATCGAACCTGATCGTGGCACGCGACGTACTGCGCTTCCGCACACGCCGGCCGGCGGCGCGCTTCGTCGTGATTCCGCTGGAACTGCGCGACCCGGCGGGGCTGGCGATGCTGGCGCTGGTCACCACGATCGTGCCGGGTACGGTCTGGTCCGAACTCGCCGTCGACCGCAGCTCGATGCTGCTGCACGTCTGGGACGTCGACGACGAGGCCACCTACGTCGCTCGCTTCAAGAATCGCTACGAGCGACCACTTCGGGATATTTTCGAATGAACCTGCTGCTTTCCGTCGCCAGCAGCTTCGCGCTGGGCTGCTATGCGCTGGCGTCGGTGCTCGTCCTGCTGCGCCTCGTGGGTGGCCCGCGTGCGCAGGACCGCGTGTTCGCGCTCGACCTGCTGTACGTTCACGCGATGCTGGTGGTGATGGTGGTCGGCCTGCGCTATCAGAGCGACCGCTACTTCGAGGCGGCGCTGCTGATCGCGCTGTTCGGTTTCGTCAGTTCAGCGGCGATGGCCAAATTCATCCTGCGAGGAGAGGTCGTCGAATGAGCACCGGGCTGGCCTGGGTCGACGTCATCGTGGCGGTCCTGCTGGTGCTCAGCGGCCTGCTGGTACTGATTTCGGCGATCGGCTTCCTGCGACTGCCGGATTTCTTTCTGCGCATGCACCCGCCGGCGCTCGCCTACACACTGGGTACGTGGTGTGTCGCCGGCGCCGCCACGCTGTACCTGTCGGTGCTGGAAGGGCGTGCCGCGCTGCACCCACTGCTGCTGCCGGTGCTGCTGGCGCTGACGGTGCCGGTGACAACCGTGCTGCTGGCACGGGTGTCGCTGTTCCGGCGCCGCCGGACCGGCGTCGAAGACACGCCGATGGCATCGGCGCCGCGCCCTACCGATGTGGCCGACCCCGAATCGGCGCCGCGCCCGAAGGACTCCACGGCACCGGATTGAAGTGGCTCAGGAGCGCACGGGATCGGCAGGCCCGCGGACGCTTATCGCGACCTGCAATATCCGTTCTGCGAATGACGGAAGCGCGAAATGGCGCCGGCGGCGAACGTCATACTGCCCAGGTCCCATTCCCCCATCACGGGTTTACCGCTCATGACAGATCCATCCAGCCAGGAAATCCAGTTGCTCCGTGCCGCTTACGCAGCCTTCAACGCGCGGGACATCGACGCCGCCCTCGCCCTGATGACGCCAGACGTGGCCTGGCCGCGGGCGTTCAAGGGTGGTTTCGTCCGAGGGCATGAAGAGGTTCGCGCTTACTGGACAGAGCAATGGAGCGAAATCGATCCGCATGTGGAACCTGTTGTTTTTCATGCGGACGGTGCCGACCGGATGTTGGTCGATGTGCACCAGGTCGTTCGTGACATGACGGGGACCGTTATCGCAGATGAACGCGTGGGTCATCGCTTCACGATGGATCACGACCTGATTCAAATGATGGAAGTCTGTTCACTGCCTTGATCCAGCCAGGACCTCTCATCGCCTGTCGCGCGACGAAGTTCGCCTGCACCTGAAATGAGACGCGCCGCGGGTTAATGTGATGCACGCATCGGCACTCACGGAGACGAAGTGATGTACGGGATACTGCTGTTGCTGCACATCTTGGGCGCCACCATCTGGACCGGCGGACATATCATCGTGTCGGTCACGGTATTGCCGCGGGCACTCCGCCAGGGTGCACCGGAAGTGCTTCTGAACTTTGAATCGATGTTCGAGAAGATCGGCATGCCGGCGCTGGTCGTGCAGATCATCACGGGGCCGATATTGGCGTATCGCTTTCTCCCCGATATCGGGCAATGGTTCAACATGGACAACCCGCTCGCCCATCCGATCGCGGCCAAATTGATCCTGCTGGCGCTGACCGCCGGCGTCGCGTTTCACGCCAAACTTCGCGTCATTCCGGTTTTGTCGAAAGACAATCTTGGCGCGATGGCGTGGCACGTCATTGCCGTGACGACCTTCTCGATCCTGTTTGTTGCCGTCGGCGTTTCGTTTCGAACCGGCTGGTTGTATTGAAACCGGGTGTCTTGATCATGACCCGTGCTGCTGATCTGCGATCCGGTCGATGACCGCCCGCGATCGCCAGCCACGGCCACATTGATGTCAAAGACCTTGATGCCACGCATCGACGTGCAAGCGGAGAACCAGAGAATGGACAATATCCACGCCGGCTCCTGCCTGTGCGGCGCGGTGCATTATCAGGTCGATGGCGCATTCGAGCAGTTCTATCTATGCCATTGCCGACATTGCCGCAAGGACACCGGCTCCGCGCATGCAGCGAATCTGTTCTCTTCGCATGCCGCGCTGCAATGGATCAGCGGGCACGACAAGGTCACATCGTTCAATCTGCCATCGACGCGGCATCGTCACAGTTTCTGCTCGATCTGCGGATCGGCGCTGCCTGACATGCAGGCGGACGGCAAACTGCTGGTCGTTCCGGCCGGCAGCCTGGATACCGCTGTTGCCAACCAGCCGGACGCGCATTTATTCGTGGCCAGCAGCGCGAATTGGGACCACGATCTGGAACAGATCACACATCTGGAGCGCTACCCTTGAAGAGCCTGGACATGGCGCCGGCCTGCATCGCCATTGATGGCGTGCAGCCGGCATCGCGGCACGCGGAGAAATTGCGATGAGCTGGGCCTACCTGTTGCTCGCGGGCCTGTTCGAGATCGGCTGGCCGGTCGGCCTGAAGCTGTCGCAACAGCCGCAGAGCCGCTGGCTCGGCATCGCGATCGCGGTCGGGCTGATGACGCTGAGCGGCTACATGCTGTGGCTCGCACAGCGGGAAATCCCGATCGGTACCGCGTACGCCGTCTGGACCGGCATCGGTGCCGCCGGCACGTTTGTGGTTGGCGTTCTGTACTTCGGCGATCCAAGTTCGTTCACGCGCTATCTTGGTGTCGCGCTGATCATTGCCGGTGTCATCACGCTCAAAATCGCGAAATAGCCGATGAAACCACTTCCCGCCGATGTGGTGCCGTACAAGCGCACTCCCGATTTCACCGAGCAGACGGTGCCGCCCGCGCTATTGCGCGAACACCGCACCAAGGAAGCCGTGTGGGGCAGGATCGTCGTGCTCGAAGGTCGCTTGCAGTACACGATCAACGAGCCGGAGTGCGAGGTGCACGTGCTGGATACCGAGCATTTCGGCGTCGTCGAGCCGACCGTGCGACACGAGGTCAAGCCGCTCGGCAAGGTTCGCTTCTATGTCGAATTCAATCGTTAAGGCTCCGTACCGCCACTGCGCGTGCGTCTGACACCCGCTGCCCTGTGCAGAGCCTCCCGGTGCGAGCGCCGATCAGAGCTGACACAGCGGCGCATCCGGTGCACCGAGTACCGTCGGCATCAGCCGTGCGCTGGCAAGCCGCGACTGCATTTGCAGCGCGCAGCCCGGGAAATCGCTGATCACACCGTCGATGTCGAGCTGCATCAGGCGCAGCATGTCGCTGCGCCGATTCACCGTCCACGGCACGATCTTGTGGCCGCCGGCGTGGGCGCGGTCGACATAGGCCGCATCCAGTTCGGACAAGTTGTGCGACGGTGCGACGATCTCATGGCCTTGCTGGATCGCATGGTCGAGCGCAGCTTCGGCGCCCGGCTCGCTGGCGGTCAGATAGACCGTGCGGATCGTCGGGTCCAGCGCCTTGACGCGGTCAATGCCGGCAGCGTGGAAAGACTGCACGATGATGCGATCCTGGATGCCACTGGCCTTGATCAGCGAGACCAGCACATCGGCTTCGCGGGCCGGCACCAGATCGTCCCGCAGCTCGATCGTGATCGTTGGCCGGTAGCGCCCGCGAAATCCGGCGACGTAAACGAACAGCGCCTTTGCACTCGGTACCGTGACGCCCTTGCCGCGCGCGGGGTGCGACGCCGTGCGATCCGGCATCGTCGCACCCTGCCCCGGCGTGAACCACCAACCGGCATCGCAACGCTGCAACTGCGCCCAACTGAAATCGGTGACACGGCCGCGGCAGTTGGTGGTCCGCGACAGCTCTTGATCGTGCAGCAGCACCAGCGCGCCATCGGCCGTCAGCCAGGTTCCGGTCTTGAAATCGTCGGCGCCGAGCCGTGCCGCGTTGCGGAACGCCATCATCGTGTTCTCAGGCGCGTAGGCCGCGCCGCCACGATTGGCGGAAACATGGATGCCGGGCGATACCAGCGGCTGCGGACGCGCGATCACCACCTCCACAGGTGCGCTGGACTGACAGGCCGCCAGCAGCAGCCCGATGAGCGGAACCAGACACGAGATGACCGAGATGCGCTTCACGTTTTGCACTCCCCTGCAATCGTTGCGGCTACCAACCTTGGGCAGCGCCACAACCGTAACAAAATCTGCACTCGACATGCCATGAGCTGCCGCTTCCGGTTCAGCTCTCGTGGCCCGTGAAGCGCGCGCGGTGTCCGGTTCCGCGCACGGATTCAGGGCGCACCGGATTGTTCGGCAGCCTGATTGATCAGCTGTACGTCTTCACCGAGCACGAAGCCTTTGTCGACCGCATCCTGCGCGGCGACACGAACGGCGGCGATGTAGGCGTCGCGATCGGGATACAGCGACGCGAGCGTCGCGGCGTCGAACCGCTGTGTCTTTCCCACCAGAAAGCAGATGCCGCCGTCGCCCTGGGTGCTGGCGTTTTCGCCGGACAGCACCGCCGTCGGCACATCGACGTAAGGCGTGCGAATGCCGCCGAGCGCATTGCCGTGCGCGTCGCGCGCGATGCCGTCGCCCGCAGCATTGATCTGGATGCGCGGTGCCGATCGCGGCGCCGTCCCGTCGACCAGCCATTGGTTCAGCGCGCGGATCGCCGCGCCGGCCACGAAGTGATGCTGCGGCGCGCTGTTGATGGGCTCGGGGCACGAGCCGATCGGGCCGGGCTTGTCGGTTTCACGCGGCGTCGCGGTCGACACGTCGTCGCCCTCGTCGGTGAAGCCATCACCAGTGATGTAGGTGTCGGCATGCGCAGTCCCGGGCACTTCCCAGAGGCGGAAGTGGCTGCTGTCAGCCTGCCGGCTCGAATAGGCGCCGAGCACGAACAGATCGGTTTCGGTCTGCAAATCCATCACCGGCCGGTCGAGATCGGTGCGAAAGCGCACGACGTCCGGCGTGGTGATGTCTTGCTGCGGATCCTGCGACAACGGCGCGGATGCACCGCCGAAATCCGGAATGAAGCCGAGGCGGCTGTGCACGAAGTAACCGTCGAACAGATCGGTGCGCGTGCCGAAGGCATTGATGAAGGTCATCAGGCGCGTCGCCGATTGCGATTCACCCGCGGCGATTACACGCTGCACCTGCAGCTCGCCGAGTGGCGCGACGTCCTGCGGATGACGGACCGCCTGCGCCGCCTGCGCGTAGATATCGTACGAAAAGCTGTCGCCGGGATGGACCAGACTGGCGTAGCGCAGCGGGTTGATGAGCTTCAGCGGGATCGCAATCGGCAGCGGTGATGCCGGCGGCACGCCACCGTCGACGCCCATCTTCTGCGCGGAAATGCCGACCCAGGCGTAACCGCCACGTATCAGTTCGTTGTGCAGCACCACCCAGTCCGTGGCGGCATCGACGCCGCCACTGACATTCAGCCATTCGAGAATGACCGTGCCGTTGAAACGTGCGGGATCCGTCGGGCGATAAACCAGCATGCGCGTCTTGTAGTCCGCGCTGTCGGCTGGCGATACCTGCCAGTTGCCGTCACGGTCGAGCGGCGCATCGTTGACGTACGAATTCGCGTCGCCGGAGAAAAAATATTCGTGCCGCTCGTAACCGACGTCCGCAAGCGGAAAGGTCGTGCCGGCGACGAATGGAATGTCGAGACCCGGTACGTTCTCGACGACGGGGCCGGGATAGACGATTGGCAGTCCGGCGTCGGCGGCATTTGAGCCGACGGATGAACTGCTGCCGCAGGCCGCGAACAACGGCAGCGCGCACGACAGCAGCAAGACCGGTTTTCGGTTCCTCATCGATTTTCCTCCCGTTCACGGCACACGCTATGTCTGCGGTGTCCGTTGGCGCCCCGGCGGGCGCAACGCATTCTGGCCGCACGGGGCCGGAAAGACCAATGCCGGCGCGCGCGCAGCTTGGAATCGTCATTGCGGGGAGGCCGAAGGCCGACGAAGCAATCCAGCGCGCCACTCGATCCGGCGATGTACTGGATTGCTTCGTCGCTACGCTCCTCGCGATGACGTGCAGCGTTTCCTAGTCGTCGCTGATCTCGATCGTCGGGAACGCGGCGCTCGGTGCGCCGTAGGCGATCTGCGCGGCGGCTCGACGTGCGATCTCGCGGTAGCGCTGCGCGATGTCCGAGTCCGGTGCAGCGAGCACGGTGGGGCGGCCGTCGTCGGCCTGCTGGCGAATGCTGGTGTTGAGCGGCAGCTGGCCGAGCAGTTCGACGCTGTAGGTCTGCGCCATTCGCGCGCCGCCGCCTTCGCCGAAAATGTAGTCGCGATGATCGCCGCAGTCGTACCACGACATGTTTTCGACAACGCCGAGTACCGGCACCTCGACACGACGGAACATCTGCAAGCCCTTCTTCGCGTCGAGCAATGCGATTTCCTGCGGCGTGGTGACAATCACCGCACCGCTGACCGGAATCTTCTGCGACAGCGTCAGCTGGATGTCGCCAGTGCCGGGCGGCAGATCGACGACCAGGTATTCGACATCGTCCCAGACCGTTTCATTGAGCAACTGGCCGAGTGCCTGCGTGACCATCGGTCCGCGCCAGATCATCGGCTGATCGTCGTCGACCAGAAAGCCGATCGACATCAGTTGAATGCCATGCGCGACGATCGGATTCATGCGCTTGCCGTCCGGCGAGGTCGGTCGCTTGCCGGCGACGCCGAACATGCGCGGCTGACTCGGACCGTAGATGTCGGCATCAAGCAGGCCGACGCGCGCGCCTTCGGCCGCCAGCGCCAACGCCAGATTGGCGGCGACCGTCGACTTGCCGACACCGCCCTTGCCGCTGGCGACCGCGATGATGTTGCGGATACCCGGCAGTGGCTGCAGGTTCTTGCGCGCGGCATGGCTTTCGATGCGCGAGCCGATCGACAGTTCCGCGACGAGCCCGAGCTTGTCGTTGATCTGCGCGCCGAGTTCCTGCGCCAGCTCATCGCGGATGCTGGCACTGGGAAATCCGAGTTCGATGACGACCTGCGCGGCATCGCCAACGATCTCGGCGGACGCGATCGTGCCGGCGGCGACGAGGCCGCGACCGATCAGCGGATGAACGTAAGCGTCGAGGGCGGACAGCAGGGTTTCACGGGCAGCGGACATCGCAAAACATCCGGAAAAAACGGGGTCGCAGTCTACACCGGAGGGCCTGACGAACTCTTCGGCAGCGGAAAATACGCAGTGCGATCGTCGCTGAAGATGGCAAGCAGCCCCTCGATACGATCGCTGCACGATCATTCGGGGCGAACGGTCACGAATGATTCTCTTGTTCCAATCCCGCTCATGCCGAGTGCCGCGCATGGCGCGGTGTATCGAGGCACGCGCTGGCGTCGGGATGAAGCACCGTGCTTCGCCGCTGCAGAGTCAGCCCCTCGATACGATCGCTGCGCGATCACTCGGGGCGAACGGGGAGCAGGTCATTTTATGGAAATCCGTTCATGCCGAGTGCCGCGCATGGCGCGGTGTATCGAGGCACGCGCTGGCGTCGGGATGAAGCACCGTGCCTTGCCCCTGCAGAACCAGTCCCTCGAT
>DATCXY010000492.1:0-4026 GCA_036570585.1 Solimonas sp.
CACTACGCACAGGCACTGAATCGCTGCGAGGTCGTCGTGCTGTCCGATTACGGCAAGGGCACGCTGCGCGACGTTGCCTCGCTGATTCGCGCGGCGCGCGCGCAGGGCAGGCGCGTGCTGGTCGATCCCAAGGGGCAGGACTGGCAGCGCTACCGTGGCGCGACACTGCTGACGCCGAACCTCAGCGAGTTCGAGTCGATTGTCGGTGTTTGCCGTGATGAAGATGAACTGGTGACGCGCGGCGAGGCGCTGTGTGTGGAGCTGGAACTCGACGCACTGCTGATCACGCGCAGCGAACACGGCGTGACGTTGCTCAGGCCGGATCAGGCGCCGCTGCACGTACCGACCGCGGCGCGAGAAGTCTTCGATGTCACCGGCGCCGGCGATACCGTGATCGCGACGCTGGCCGCCGCGCTCGCAGCGAACGTGGACATCGCGCGTGGCTGCCTGCTCGCCAATGCGGCGGCCGGCGTGGTGGTCGGCAAGCTCGGCACGGCGACGGTGTCGCAGGTCGAACTGCGGCAGGCGCTGAGCGGCCAGCATGCGCAGGGCGGCGTGCTCGATGAAGATGCGCTGCTCGATGCGGTCGCTGCCGCACGCGCTGCCGGCCGGCGTATCGTCATGACCAATGGCGTGTTCGACGTGATGCATGTCGGCCATGCGCGTTATCTTGAAGATGCGCGCCGGCTCGGCGATCTGCTGATCGTGGCCGTCAATGACGACGATTCGGTACGGCGTCTGAAAGGCCCGAGCCGGCCGTTGAATGGTGTCGCGGATCGCATGGCGCTGCTGGCGTCGCTGCGCTGCGTCGACTTCGTCGTGCCGTTTTCCGAAGACACACCGGAACGCCTGATCAGCCGCGTGCTGCCGGATCTTTTGGTCAAGGGCGGCGACTATCGGCCGGAACAGATTGCCGGCTACGACGCCGTCACCGGCAATGGTGGTCGCGTATTGGTGCTGCCGTTCCATGACGGCTACTCGACGACTTCGCTGATCGACAAGGCACAGCGCTAAAGCCTGTCCGCTCGCCCCGCGTGATCGCGCTGCGGTTGTGCCGAGGGCTTGGTGCGTGCGTGCCTCGATACACCGCGCTGCGCGCGGTACTCGGCATGAACGGGTGGTTCGGACCGCAGTTCACCCACACCCGTTTGCTCCGAGTGCCGCACGTGCAGCGTGCGGCCTTTCGATACGCGGCTTCGCAGCACTCAGGACAGGTGTATCGAGGGACCGCCCCGAGCGACCCGGATGGCTTTTGCGCCCTCAAGTCCGCGTCGCCGCGGCCGCTAACGGCTTGCAGCCAGCCGACGACAGCCATGGTTCTAGAAGATCGTTTCCACCGCGTTGTTCTCGATGCCCTCGCCAGGGACAAGCTGGTATTGCCGACGCTGCCCGAGATCGCGCTGCACGTTCGCCAGCTTGCGCAGCGTGAGGATGTCTCGGCGGCGGCGCTCGCGCTCGAGTTGCAGAAAGACCCCGCGCTGTCGGTGCGATTGCTGCGCGTTGCCAACAGCGCTGCGCAGCGCGGCGGGCATCGGGTCGACAATGTTCGCCAAGCCGTAACCCGGCTGGGTTTCGATTACACGCGACTGCTGGTCTCGGGGCTGGCGATCGAACAGATGTTCGCCAAGGGTGCGCCGCTGATTGAAGCGAAGCTGCGCAAGAGTTGGCAGCAGAGCGTCGATGTCGCCGCTGCCGCGCAGGTGCTGGCAGCACAGTGCACGCTGCTCAATCCGGAAATGGCGATGCTTGCGGGGCTGGTCCATGACATCGGCACGCTGGCGATCCTGCGTCTGGCCGAGTCGCACCAGGCCGTGCTTGACGATCCGCAGGAGCTCGACAACGTGCTCGACGTGCTGTCGCCACGTATCGGTTGCATGGTGCTGCAGGCCTGGCACTTCCCGCCGGACCTGATCGACGTGCCGCGACAGTGGCGTGATTTCGGTGCCGACCACGAGAGCGCACCGACGTATGCCGATGTGGTGCGTGTCGCGGTGCTGCAGAGCGCAGCCGGCCAGCAGTCGCCGTACCGGTCGGTCGACCGGGCGAACGTGCCGGCGTACAGCAAGCTCGATGTCGGTACCGACATCGACGTGCTCAGCATGAAGGGCTACACCTCGCTGTTCGACGGCAAGCAATCCGCTGCCGCCTGAGCGCCGCGCTGCGTCCGTGACGGACGCCATCCCTTACACTGTGCGTCGCCGAATTTCCGAACCGTGCGCACGTGCCGCTCCTGACTGCCGACAAACTGACCGTGCTGCGTGGCGACCGTGTGTTGCTGCGCGATTTCGACTTGCAGCTGTCGGCCGGCGAATTACTGCATCTGCGCGGAGCCAACGGCGTCGGCAAGACCTCGCTGCTCGAAACGCTCGCCGGCCTGCGTCGCGCCGGTGGCGGCAGGGTGAGCTACACACCGGACGAGTCACTGCCGCACTGGCTCGGCCATCGCAATGGTCTCAACCTGCAACTCAGTGCGATCGAGAATCTGCGGTTCTGGTGTGGCATCAATGCCGCGCCGGCCATCGGCATCGATGCGGCGCTGGGGCACATGAAGTTGCCGCCGCGCGCACGCCTGCGCAGTTGCCGCCTGCTGTCGGCCGGCCAGAAGCGACGTACCGCGCTGGCGCGCCTGCTGTTGCAAGCGCGTGCGGTCTGGTTGCTCGACGAACCACTCGATGGCCTCGATCTCGACGGCCTCGGCCTGTTCGCCGAACTGGTCGGCGTGCATCTGCAGAGCGGTGGCGCGGTGCTGATGACCAGCCATCAACCGCTGCCGGCACCGCTGCGTGCGCGCGAGTGGCATTTATGAGTGCGTTCATCGCCTTGTTTGCGCGCGAGCTGAAGCTCGCGGCGCGCGCCAGGACCGAATGGCTGATGCCGCCGCTGTTTTTCGTCATCGTCGTCACGCTGTTCGGCTTCGGCGTGCGGCCCAACGATCCGCAACTGGCGGCATTCGCGCCCGCGATTCTCTGGGTCGGCGCCTTGCTGGCGGCCCTGCTGAGTCTGGAGCGGCTCTATCGCAGCGATCAGGAAGACGGCACGCTCGAACAACTGCTGGTCAGCGAGACTTCGCTGACGTTCGCGGTATTCATCAAGAGTCTCGCGCACTGGCTGCTCAGCGGTCTGCCGCTGGTGCTGCTGGCGTCGCCGCTGGCGTCGATGCTCGGCTTTGCGCCTGCGCATCAGGCGACGTTGGTGCTGGGCCTTGCACTCGGCACGCCGTGTCTGAGCTTCATTGGCGGCTTTATTGCGGCGCTGACCGTTGGCCTGCCGCGCGGCGGCGCGCTGCTGCCGGTATTGGTGCTGCCGCTGATCGTGCCGGTCGTGATCTTCGGGGCCGGCGCGGTACGCGCAGCCGAACAGGGCCTGGATGCCGGCGCTCCGCTATACTTCCTCGCTGCCATTTTGATGTTCACGCTGACCGTGTTGCCGTGGCTCGCCGCCGCAGCCCTGCGTAACGCCTTCGAATAGCCCGGATTTCACTTTCGTCCGATGAACTGGACCTGGTTCCATCGCCTGGCGTCGCCGCCAAGTTTCTTCCGATTTGCCCAGCGCCTGGCGCCGTGGCTCGGTGGACTGGGTCTGCTGTTGCTACTGATCTCCTGGTACGGCGGTCTGGTGCTGGCCCCGGCCGATTACCAGCAGAAGGACGCGTTCCGCATCATCTACGTGCATGTGCCCGCGGCGGCGGTATCGCTGTCGCTGTATGTGGCGATGGCGGTGTGCGGCGCGATCACGCTGATCTGGCGCATGAAGCTCGCCGAATGTGTGCTGGTTGCGATCGCGCCGGTCGGCGCCAGTTTCACGGCGCTGGCGCTGGTCACCGGCATGCTCTGGGGCAAGCCGATGTGGGGGGCGTACTGGGTCTGGGACGCGCGCCTGACCGCTGAACTCGTGCTGTTGTTCCTCTATCGCGGCGTCATCGGGCTGAACGGCGCGTTCGATGATCCGCGCAGCGCCGCGCGCGCCTGTGGCCTGCTCGCCATCGTCGGCGCCGTCAACGTGCCGATCGTGCATTTCTCGGTGGAC
>DATCXY010000493.1:0-4256 GCA_036570585.1 Solimonas sp.
TCGCATCATTCTCGGCGCAGCGGTGATTGACGACGTGCTCGGCCTGCTGGTGCTGGCGGTCGTGTCGAGCATGGCCGGTGGCGCGATCGACTATGCGGAAATCGGCATCACGGCGGCGCTGTCGATCGGCTTCATCGTCGCCGTGGCCGCGATCGGTGCTCCGGCAATGAAGCGCATTGCACCGACGATCATCGGTCTGCGCATCGGCCAGTCCCTGTTCATCGGCGCGATCCTGCTGTGCTTTGGTCTGGCGGCGGTCGCCGCGACGATCGGCATCGCCGCGATCATCGGCGCATTTCTCGCCGGCATGGCGCTGGCCGAAGCGACTGAAAAGGAACACGAGACGCATGAGCAGGTACGTGGCGTCACCGAGTTCTTCACGCCGTTCTTTCTCGTCAGCATTGGCATGCAGCTCAATCTCGAAGCGTTCACCAGCCGCGAGACCATCGTCGCCTCGCTGGTCATCACGGTACTGGCGGTGGCGACCAAATTCGTCGGCTGCGGCCTCGCATCGATCCGCCTTGGCCTGCGCCGCGCGGCGCAGATCGGTATCGGCATGGCACCGCGCGGCGAAGTCGGCATCGTCGTCGCGCAGATCGGCCTCGGCCTCGGCGTGATCTCCGATCACGTGTTCGCGATCGTGCTGTTCATGGCCGTGGCGACGACGATGATCGCGCCACCGCTGATGGTGCCGCTGTTCAAGGGCGAACGCCCGGAGCCGCTCGAAGGCAGCGGTTAGCGCTCGCCTCGCCTTATTCCAACTCCACCACGTCGCGCGCCGTGAAATTCTTGGCGCGGAGAATCGCTCCGCGGGTATCGTAAGCAGCTCCGTGGCGATCAAATGGGGACGGAAGATGGCAGTTCGGCAGGGGTTTGCAGCGCGACTCATGGTCGCGACAACGATCGGTGGCGGTGTGCTGTTGTCGCCCGCGACCGTGTTCGCGGCGGCGGATGCGCAGGCCGATGTGCTGCCGACGCTGGCCGTGCCGCAAGCGCCGCCCGCAACGCCCGCCGTGCCGGCCGACGATCGGCCGGTGCTGCTCGAAGAAGTGATCGTCACCGCACGCAAGCGCGAAGAGCCGCTGCAGGACGTGCCGGTATCGGTGTCCGCGTTCAACGCCGATCAGCTCGATGCGCGCGGCATCCAGGACGTCCGTGATCTGACGACCGCCGTGCCGGGGCTGACTGTCACCGACCTGGGCGGCTACAACCTGATCTACCTGCGCGGCATCGGCACCGACATTTTCATTCCGTCCGCCGAGCCGAGCGTGGCGACGTATCTCGACGGCGTCTACTTCCCGTCCGGGCACAGCCTCGCACAGGCGTTCGGCGCGATCGACCGCATCGAAGTGCTGAAGGGACCGCAGGGCACGCTGTTCGGCCGCAATTCGACCGGCGGTGCGGTTTCGATCTGGAGCAAGAATCCGGGCCAGACGGCCGAAACCTCGATCCAGACCAGTTACTCCCCGCGCTTCGACGACACGCGCACGCGCGTCTACACGAATCTGCCGCTGGCCTCGAACGTCGCAGCGAGCCTGTCGGCGTACTACAACCGTGCCGACAACATCTACCGACTCGACAACGGCACCGGTGACGAGCTGCCACCGGAAATCGGCAAGGGCGCGCGCCTGAAGCTCGGGATCCAGCTCGGCGATGAAGTGTCGCTGGTACTCACCGGCCTTGCCGCGCAGCAGCGCGGCACCAGCACCACGGCGTCGGCGAACGTCCATCCGACGGCGCTGCTCGGCGCGACGCTGCCGGCCGAAACGCGCGATTACATCGCCACCGCCAATTCGGAGCCGGCGCTGACGACCGATTCGCGCGCCGCCTACGCGATCCTCAACTGGAACCATCCGGGCATCGATACCAAACTGCTCGGCAGTTACTACTCCGTGCGTGCGCACGACTACGTCTACGACTTCGACGGCACCCGCCAACCGATCGCGACCTACGGCGCCGACGACGAATACCAGCACTTCACGACCGGCGAACTGCAGTTCACGTCCAACGCCGACAGTTGGGGCGCAAGCTGGTTGAAGTGGGTCGGCGGCCTGTACTACCTGAACAGCGAGGGCGGCTATGACCCCGGCTATCTGCGACTGGTCGATGTCGTGCAGCTGCCGATCTCAAACATCGTCTCGGCGCTGCCACCGGCACTGAGCGGCCCGCTCGACCAGCTGATCGGCAACATCGGCTTGCCGGAATCGCTGACATTCTATTTCACCGGCCTGTTGAAGACTGAATCCTATTCGGCATATCTGCAGAGCACGGTGAGCCTCACCGACTGGCTCGACCTGACGCTCGGCGGCCGCTGGCAGCACGAGCAGCGGCGCCTGGCGCAGTCCGACGTCGATGTCGGCGTCCCCGACGCACTGGCCGGCTATTCGTTCTCGCCGGCGCAAACCAGCGCCACCAACTTCTCGCCGAAGGTTTCGCTCGATGTCCGGCCGCTGCGGGACGTGCTGCTGTACGCCTCTTTCCAGCAGGGCTACAAGAGCGGCACGTACAACATCATCAACATCTTCGCGCAACCGGAATACGTCAAACCCGAAGAAGTCACGGCTTACGAGCTGGGCCTGAAGAGCGAGTGGCTCAATCACTCGCTGCGCTTCAATGCCGCCATCTTCCAGAACGACATCAAGGATCTGCAGACCGGCTTCATGTCATTCACCTCGGGCGGCGCAATCAATCTCGAAAATGCCGGCAAGGCGCGCATTCGCGGCGTCGAGGTCGAGACCGTCTGGCAACCGCTGCCGGGTTTCGATCCGGGCCTGACGATCGGCGCCAACGCGAGCTGGCTCAACGCCAAGTATCTCGACTACGACAACGCACGCGGTTTCTGCGTGCGCGGCGATCCGCACAGCCCGTCGAGCTGCGCCTTGCTGCCGGATGGCATCGCCTACGGCAACGGCGACTTCTCCGGCAATCGCATCGTGCGCACGCCGAAGTTCAGCGGCGCGGCAACGATCAGCCAGAGCTTTGAAGTGCCGGGTGGCCAGTTCGAAGTGGCGGGCGACTACTACTACAACGCCGGCTATTACTACCTCGCGCAGAACACGCCGGATACCTTCGAGGAAGCCTACGACATCATCAACGCGCGCGTCAGCTACCTGGTCCGACGTTACGGGCTGCGTCTGACGGTGTTCGGCGACAACCTCGGCGACGAGCGTTACAACCTCGCGCAGTTCCATACCGACTTCGGCCGCGAGGATTCATTGGCGCCGCCACGGACCTGGGGCGTGCGGCTCAACCTGGACTTCTGAGGGAAGCCCCGCACAGCTACTGCGCGTGCGCCTGACGCTGCCCGGCGGTGCTCGGAATGCTCATGTACTGCTACGTACACTCCGCTTCCTGCGCTCCGGCGGTCAGCGCCAGACACCCGCTCGCTACGCTGTGCAGAGCTTCCCTTCGGGAATTTGCCGCGCTGCGCGGCTCAGCCGTTCGGCCCGGGCACCACATAGAAGAAGATCGCGAAGTATTGCAGCACGCTGCCGGTCAGCACGAACAGATGCCAGATCGCGTGGTGGTAACGCAGCCGCTCCCAAGCATAGAACACGACGCCGCCGCTGTAGGCGAGTCCGCCCGCGGCGGTCAGCAGAATGCCGCCCATCGGCAGATGCGCAAGGATCGGCTTGATCGCGATGATCGCGCACCAGCCCATCGCCAGATAAATGAACAGCGACAGCCGCTCGAAACGGCCGGTCGCGAAAATCTTGAACACGACACCCGCGGCGGCCAGCCCCCAGGTCAACGCGAACAAACTCCAGCCCCAGGCGCCGTGCAGCGTCACCAGCGTGAATGGCGTGTAGGTACCCGCGATCAGGAAATAGATCATCGAATGATCGATCACGCGCAGGACCTTTTTGGCGCGCGGCAGATCGTTCGGAATGCTGTGGTAGAGCGTGGAGGCCGTGTACATCAGCACCAGCGTCGCGCCAAACACGCTGCTGGCGATGATGTGCCAGCTGTTGCCATACAAGGCAGCCCGCGCCACCAGCACCGTCAGCCCGACGATCGCCAGCAGCACACCGACGCCATGCGTGATCGCATGCGCGATTTCCTCGCCCAGCGAGTACAGCGAATCCGGAATCTCGACCGGACCGAGATGGTGATGGCGCTGCTGCGCCGCCTCGAATGTCTTGTCGGAACTGGAAGCCATCGCAGCCTGATCGGGGGATAGGGAACGCGCATCAGCTTACACGCCACGCGCGCTGTCCCGCACCGCGCCGCTCAGTTCACGCGTTCAACTCTCAGTG
>DATCXY010000494.1:0-28793 GCA_036570585.1 Solimonas sp.
CCTGCGCCAGGAATATCCGCAGGCCGCGATGCGCGCGGTCGATTTCGACGGCCAGAGCGATGTCGAAATCGCCGAAATGCTCGCCGCCGAACTGTTCGCCGAATGTGGCGAACCGGAAGTCGGCTACGTCGGCACCCTCCGTCACGGCAGCAGCACGATCAGCCAGCCGCTGACGCCAAGTCCGTTCCCGGCATCCGTGATGCCGGAAGGCGACTGGGTGGTGCTGGTCACTGGCGGTGCGCGCGGCATCACCGCCGAGATCGTCGAGGAACTGGTGCGCCCGGGCATGCGCCTGGTGCTGCTCGGCCGCACGGCTGCACCTGCTGCCGAGACGGCCGATACGCAGGCCTTTGCCGATGCCGCGCAACTCAAGAGTGGACTGCTCAAGCAGGCGCTCGCACGCGGCGAAAAGCCCAAGCCGGTCGAGATCGAACGCGCTGTCACGCGCATCCTCACCGACCGCGAAATCCGCAGCAATCTGGCGCGCCTGAGCGCAGCCGGTGCCAAGGTCGAATACCTTGCCTGCGATGTTCGCGATGAAACGTCGCTGGGTGCCGTCGTCGATCGCCTGTATGCCGAATGCGGCCGCATCGACGCGGTGTTGCACGGCGCCGGCGTCATCGAAGACAAGTTGTTCGCCGACAAGACCGTCGAGTCGTTCGAGCGCGTGCTCGGCACCAAGCTCGACGCGGCGTTCGTGCTGTCGCGCAAGCTCAAGCCGGAATCGCTCAAGCTGTTGGCGTTCTTCACGTCGGTCGCCGGTCGCTATGGCAATCGCGGCCAGGGCGACTACGCGGCGGCCAATGAAACGCTGAACCGGCTCGCATGGCAGCTGCATCGCGAATGGCCGCAGACGCGCGTGCTGGCAATCAACTGGGGACCGTGGGACGCCGGCATGGCCAGCGAGAGCGTGCGCCGTGCGTTCAAGGAACGCGGCATCGAGGCGATTCCGGTGCCATCGGGCCGCCGTTTCTTTATCGACGAACTCCGCTATGGCACGCGTCACGACGTCGAGATCGTCGCCGGCGCCGGGCCGTGGTACACCGGTGCAACCGAAACCAGTGACGACACGCCGACCAGCGGCGACGCCGATCCGTCGCTGCCGCTGGTGCGCAGCGCACCGCGCATGGGCCCGGGCGGCAACATGATGCTTGAGCACACGTTCAGTCTCGCGTCCGATCCTTATCTGCTCGATCACCGCATCGACGGTCGCGGCGTGCTGCCGGCCGCGGGCGCGGTCGAATGGATGGCGCAGTTCGTCACCGCCGCGTGGCCGGGCTGGCACGTCGTCGAGATGCGCGACGTCCGCCAGATGGGTGGCATCACGCTCGATCCTGAAGTCAACGACGGCAAGCGCAGCGTGTTGCTGCGCGCGCGCGCGTCCTCGCATGCCGATCACACCGGCCAGAACATCACGGTCGAGATCATCGACCCGGCGAAGAAGTTGCCGCTGTATCGCGCCACTGCGGTGCTGCAGCAGCAGATGCCAGATGCACCGCCTGCGCCGATCGAAGTGCTTGCCGACGGCAAGCCGTTCGCGACCAGCGACGCCTATTCGCATCTGCTGTTCCACGGCCCGCGCTTCCAGCTCGCCAGTTCGATTCCGGCGGTCGCGGTCGGCGGCATCGATGCCATCGTCAAGCCATGCCAGCCGCGGGACTGGCTGGCCGAAGCGTCGGGCGGCTGGTTGTTCGATCCCGGTCTGGTTGATGTCGCGCCGCAAATGGCGATCGTCTGGTCGCGCCTCAACCGCAACATGACGGCGCTGCCGTCGAGCTTCGGTGCCGTGCTGCGCTACGGCACCGGTGCGCTGCCGCCATCGCTGCGACTGATGCTGCGCATGCGCGAAGCGCCGCACGAGGCCGGCATCGTCTACGACGCGCTGTTCGTCGACGAGCAGGATCGCGTGCGCCTGGAAATGCGTCATTGCGAAGGCACGATGAGCGCCGCGCTGAATCGCCTCGGCGGACAGGCGGCGACCAGCAAGACCCAGCCAAACGAAAGCGCATGAAGTTTGACTCACACACTTCGATTCTCGGCACCGACTTTGTGCACGGACGCAGGTTCTTGATGCCATGAGCCAGCAACCACTCGACATCGCGATCATCGGCGTCGCCGGGATCTATCCCGGCGCCGGCAACGCGCGCCAGTACTGGCAGAACATCCTCGACAAGGTCGACGCCGTGCGCGACGCCGATCCGGAATGGGTCGGCCCATACTTTGAAGAAAACGCCACCGACGACGACCGCATCTACACGACGCGCGGCGGCTTCCTTGGCGAGCATGCACGCGTCAATCCGCAGCTGTACGGCGTGATGCCGACGGTCGCGGCCGGCGCCGATCCCGATCATCTGCTGTCGCTGAAATGTGCGCACGATGCGCTCGAAGATGCCGGCTATCTGCACAAGCCGTTCGATCGCGAGCGCGCTGGCGTCGTGGTCGGCCGTGGCACTTATGGCAATCGCGGCATGGCCGGCACCATGTCGCGCACGCTGTTCCTCGATCAGGCGATGGACCTGATTCGTGGCCTGCGTCCGGACTTCAGCGCGCAGGATGTGCGTCGCCTGCAGACGATGCTGAAAGATCAGCTGCCGCCATTCCAGGGCGAACATATCGGCGTGCTGACGCCGAACATCATCGCTGGCCTGATCGCAAACCGCCTGAACCTGATGGGGCCGAGCTACATCGTCGATGCGGCCTGCGCGACGACCATGATCGCGCTCGAATCGGCGGTCCGCGAACTGAACAGTGGCCGTTGCGATCTGATGCTGGTCGGCGGCTCCCAGGCGCACACGCCGCCGCAGATCTTCATGCAGTTCTGCCGGATCAACGCGCTGTCGCGCGATCGCATCCGGCCATTCCAGAAAGGCTCGGAAGGCACGCTGCTTGGCGAAGGCGTCGGCATGCTGGTGCTGAAACGCCGCGCCGACGCCGAGCGCGATGGTGACCGCATTTACGCCGTCGTGCGTGGTATCGGCACCGCGTCCGACGGTCGCGCCAAGGGTCTGCTCGCGCCACGCCTCGAGGGCGAACTGCTGGCCATGCGCCGCGCCTACCAGAGCAGCGGCATCGACCCGATGTCGATCGACCTGATCGAGGCGCACGGCACCGGCACCAGCGTCGGCGACAAGACCGAGATCGATTCGCTGCGCGCCATATTCGGCGAACGCGGCCATGATCAGCAGATCGGCATCACCGCGGTGAAATCGATGATCGGCCACTGCATGCCGGCCAGCGGCGGTGCGTCGTTGATCAAGACGGCGCTGGCCTTGCATCACAAGGTGCTGCCGCCGATGCTGTGCGACGAGCCGGATCCGGCGCTGCAACTGGAAACCTCGCCGTTCTATCTGAACACCGAAACGCGGCCGTGGATTCATGGCAAGAGCCATCCGCGCCGCGCCGGCGTCAATGCGTTCGGCTTCGGCGGCATCAATTCGCACGTGATCCTCGAAGAGCATCGCGGCCCGAAAGTCACGCAGGTGCAGGTGTTGCACGCACCGACGCAATCCGAGCTGGTCGTGCTCGCTGCAGAATCGCGTGAAGAATTGCTGCAACGAGCGCGCGCTGCGCTCGCGCATCTGCAGTCGGCATCGCTGCCCGAAGTTGCCAAAGCCTGCAGTGCGTATGCACGCGGCGCGCAACGCCTCGCGCTGATCTGCCACAGCGACGACGACCTTCGCAAAAAGCTTGAACAGGCGATCGAAAAGATCGAGCGCACGGACGCCAAGCCGTTCAAGACGCGCGCCGGCGTGCATTACGGTGTCGGCGATCCGGCCGGCAAGTTGTGCCTGCTGTTCCCCGGTGAAGGCTCGCAGTATCCGGACATGCTCGCCGAGCTCTGCGTGCACTTCCCGCAGGTGCGCGACTGGTTCGACTTCATCGAACGCAACGCGCTGCGTCGCGGCAGCGATTCGCGCGTGCCGGCGCTGTTCCCGCCACCGACGATCGTCAGCGACGCCGGGCGCAAGGCGCTCGAAGATCGCTTGTTTGAAATGGACGTCGCCGCCGAGAGCGTGTTTGCCGCGAGTCTCGGCCTGCACGCGCTGTTCGAAGACCTTGGCATCAAGCCGGACGCGATGCTCGGACACAGCACCGGCGAGAACACGGTGCTGACCGCCGCCGGTGTCGGCCGCGTCCGTCATCGCGAGGAAACCGCCGATGCCGCGCAGCAGTTCCATCGCATCTATCGTGAGCTCGAAGCCGCAGGCCAGATCACGGAAGGTTCACTGCTGACGATCGGCGGTCTGCCATCTGCGCTGCGCAGCGAACTGCTCGCCGACCTCGGCCAGATGCATCTGGCAATGGACAACTGCCCGAATCAGCTGGTGCTGTTCGGACCGCACGAAGAGGCCGCGAAACTGCACGAGCGTCTGCGCGGCGAAGGTGCGATCTGCCAGGAATTGCCATTCGGCCGCGCCTATCACACCGCGCTGTTCAAGCCGCTCGCCGACGCGTTCCGCGCATACTTCCAGACGCTCGATTTCGGGCCTGGCACTACCATCGTTTACAGCGCTTCAACCTGTGCACCGTTCCCGGATGACGCCGAAGGCATTCGCGAACTCGCGGCGCGGCAATGGGAACATCCGGTGCGTTTCACCGAGACCGTGCAGCGGCTCTACGAGGATGGTTTCCGCGTGTTCCTCGAAGTCGGCCCGAGCGGCAACCTCACCTCGTTCGTCGGCGATACGCTGCGCGGCAAGGACGACGTGCTGGCGCTCGCCAGCAACAGCCGCCGCAAGTCCGGACTTGCGCACCTGCATCAGACCCTGGCGCAACTGTTCGCAGCCGGCGTCGACTTTGAACCGGCGCGTCTGTTTGCTCATCGCAGCATCCGCGAACTGGATCTGATCGCGACGCCAAAGGCCGCTGCCAAACCGCTGCCGCTGCTCAAACTGATCAATCCGGTCTGGCGGCTGCCCGACGAGTTCAAGCGTCCGCTGCCGACTACTGCAGCGCCGGCAGCAGCAGCGGCTCCGACACCTGCGACCCCGGCACCGGCCACGCCGCCTTCGACACCCGTCATCAGCGATCCGCGGCTCGACATGCTCAACGCGCACTTCGCGTTGATGCAGGATTTCCTCGACAGTCAGGCACGTGTGCTCGGCCTCGCCGCTGGCGTGCCGGGCGGTGTCATGGTGCCGTCGCCACTGGCAGCACCGCAGCCGAGCGCTCCCGGCGCGCCGCCGGCGCCATCACCGGCGGCGAGCAACAGCGCACTTGATCCGGCATTTCCGATGCTCGGCACGATCACCGAGCAGACCTCGCAGCGGCTGATGATGGAGCGTCGCTACGACCTCGATCACGATCTGTTCCTGCGCGATCACACGCTCGGCAACGCGCCGAGCGCGAGCGACCCGTCGCTGACCGGTCTGGCCGTCATCCCGTTCACGTTCAGCATGGAACTGGTCGCGCAGCTCGCGATGCGCCTGTCCGGCCGCAGCGATCGCGTCGTGGTGTCCATCGAGCATTCGCGCGGCAGCCGCTGGCTGTCGCTGGACGATGGCAGCGTC
Organism: Solimonas sp.; assembly: GCA_036570585.1. Classification (GTDB taxonomy): domain Bacteria; phylum Pseudomonadota; class Gammaproteobacteria; order Nevskiales; family Nevskiaceae; genus Solimonas. Next base: position 5,511 of record DATCXY010000494.1, read on the forward strand.
ACGCTGCGCATGGTCGCCGAAGCCTCGGCCAGCAATGCCGACGAGATCGCCTGTCGCGTGTTCCTGCTCGGCGACGGCACACCCAACGGGGGGCTGCTGGTATTCGAAGCGCAAGTGCAACTGGCGGCGAGCTATCCACCCGCGCCGGCCGCGCAGCGTCTCGTCAACGGCCTGCAGCTGCCGCAGATTCATCAGCCCGGCCAGCTCTACGCACACGGCATGTTCCACGGCCCGCGCCTGCAGGGTTGCACGCGCATCGACGGCCACAGCAGCGAAGGCATGGTCGCCGAACTGACGACGCTGCCGACACACGACTATTTCGCCGGCATCGCCACGCCGCGCCTGCAGTTCGACGCCGCGCTGCTCGACGCCGCCGGCCAGCTCGCGGGCTTCTGGCTGCGCGAGCGCAATACCGGCGTGCCGAACTGTTTTCCGTTTCGCGTGCGCAGCGTCAAGCTGTATGCACCGCCACCGCCGGCCGGCTTGCGTCTGCGCTGTGACGGCGCGATCACGATGCGCGGTGAAACCCAGCTCGACGCACGCTGGGACATCAGCGACAGCGATGGTCACCTGCTGATGCGCGCTGAAGGTTGGGAAGACCGCGTGTTCACCGCCACCGAACGCTTCTTCGCGCTGCGACTCGATCCGGCGCGGGCACGGCTGTCGACGCCGGCGCTCGAAGGTCATTTGCCGGCGGAGCTGTGCGTGCGCAAGCTCGAGCCGCTGCCTGAAGGCATGCTCGATGAAGCCGGCACGATCTGGAAGCGAATGCTCGCGCACATGATGCTGAGTCGCGCCGAACGCCAGCAGTTCTATGCCCTGCCCGCGCAGGGACCGCGTCGCGAGGAATGGCTGATGGGCCGGCTCGCCGCCAAGGACGCTGCGCGCGACTGGTACCGACTCAATGCCGGCGTCGAACTCACGCCAGCCGATGTCGAAATTCATAGCGACAGCCAAGGCAAACCCTGGCTGCGCTGTGCGGCAGTGCCACAGATCCGGCCGCCATCGCTATCGATCGCGCACAGCCGTCGCTGGGCGTACGCCGTCGCCAGCGACAGCAGCGTCAATCTCGGCCTCGACTATCAGCGGCCGGATCACGTCAACACCGAAGATCTGATCACCGGTGGCTTCGCGCCGACCGAACACGTCTGGCTGCAGGCGGCAAATGACACCGATCGCGCGCGCATCGCGCTGTCGTTGTGGGCGGCAAAGGAAGCCGCCGCAAAAGCCGCCGGCAGTGGCTTGCTCGGCCGCCCGCAGGACTGGCAGGTGACCGCCGCGCAGCTGGATCGCCGCAGCAGCGGCCCGACCGTCGCGCGCATCCGCCATGGCGCATACGACTACGATATCGCCCTGCATTTCGAAAACAGCGGCGCAGTGCTGGCACTATGCGTCACTGCCGCACAACACTCGCCATCCCCGAATCCCCCCTCGACCGCCTGAACAATCAAATGACAACTACTCTTTTCATCGGCCTCGACGGCTGCACCTTCACCGTGCTGGATCAAATGATCAGCGATCTGCCGGGCGAAGGCGTGACCATGCCTTTCATCAAGTCGTTGATGGAAAAAGGCGTGCGTGCAAAATTGCGCTCGACGCCGAATCCGCTGACGCCGCCGGCCTGGACCAGCATCATGACCGGCAAGGGGCCGGGCGAGCACGGCGTGTTCGAATTCATCCGCGCCGAAGATCGCGGTGACGAGGTCTACTGGACCTTGTACGACGCACGCGACGTCGATACGGAAACGATCTGGTCGATCGCCTCACGCAAGAAGAAGACGATTGCCGCACTGAATTTTCCGCTGACCGCACCGGCGCCGGAAGGCATCAACGGCGCGATCGTTCCGGGCTTCGTGCCAGCCAAGCATCTGCGCCGCAACACGCATCCGCGTGAACTGTTCGAACGCATCAAGACCGAGATTCCGGGCTTCGATCCGAAGGAACTGGCCTGGGACTTCGACAAGGAAAAGCAGGCGATGGAATCGCTGTCGGCCGACGAGACCGCCAAGTGGGTGCGCTATCACCTGCCGCGCGAGGAGCAGTGGTTCAAGGTCGCCGAACACATCCTCGAAAATGACAAGCCGGATCTGATGGCCGTGATGTTCGATGGCACCGACAAGATCCAGCATCAGGCCTGGCCGTGGCTCGACAAAAACCTGTTGCCGAAGAACCCGCAGGGCCACGACAAGGAAATGCGCGAGGTCTGCCTCGAATATTTCAACAAGCTCGATGGCTATATCGAGAAGCTGGTGAAGATGGTCGGTCCGGACGCGCAAGTGTTCTTCGCCAGCGACCACGGCTTCACTGCATCGACCTTCGTGCTGCGCATCAATACGCTGCTCGAAGAGAAGGGCTATCTGGCCTGGGCCGACAACGACGGCAGCGAAATGGCCAAGCGCCGCGAAGCTTCGGATTTCGCGAACCTCGACTGGAGCAAGACCACTGCCTGCTGCCTGACGCCATCGTCGAACGGCATCAACATCCGCGTCGCCGAAAAGCCGGGCGATCCGGGCATCGATCCGAAGGATTACGAGGCCTTCCGCGCCAAGCTGACCGAAGACCTGTTGTCATTCCGCGATCCGGAAACCGGCGAGCCGGTGATTGTCGATGTGCTCAAGCGCGAGGACTGGTTCCAGGGTCGCCACATGAAGCGCGCCCCGGATCTGACCGTGGTACTGCGCGACCATGGCTTCGTGTCGATCCGCAACTTCAAGCCGTCGCTGGTCAAACGCCCGAGCGCGATCGGCACGCATCATCCGGACGGCATTTTCATGGCTGCCGGCCCCGGCATTCCGGCTGCAGGCGAAGTCGGCCTGCGCAGGATCGTCGATGTCGCGCCGACGCTGTTGTACAGCGCCGGCGTGTCGGTGCCATCGGACTTCGAAGGCGAAGTGCCGGCAACGTTCTTCACGCCGGCGTGGATGGAAGCCAAGCCGGTCAAGAAAGGTGCACGCACGCACGCCATCAAGCGCGACGAAGACGCCCAGGAAATGGACAGCGGCGACAAGCAGCAGATCATCGAGCAGTTGCAGATGCTCGGCTACATGGAATAAGCACGGCATGACGGCAAGTACGCCCGCCCCCGCGGCACCGTTCTACCCGGCAGCCGAACAACGTCCCGGTGGCCTGACGCCCGCCGACCTGCTCGAACGCGGCCTGTGCGTGATCGAAGGCAAGGGCATCACCGGCCAGCTCGTCTATGAGCGGCCAGCCTACGTCTTCGATCCGCGCCGCATCAAGAACTGTGAACTCGGCGCATTCAGCTACATCAACGGCCATTACACGTCGAGCCTGTACGGCAGCCGGCTCGGCCGTTACTGTTCGATCGCCGAGTCGGTGATCATCGGCGCGCCCGAACATCCGGTTGATCAGTTCACGACGCATCCGTTTGCGTTCACGCGCCGCCAACACCTGCCGCATTTCTATCAGCTCGAAGAATTCGAACGCCTGGCACCCGATGAAGACGCGCCGGAGACCTACGTGCAGCCGGGCGTCACCACGCTCGGCCACGACGTCTGGGTCGGCGCCGGCGCGTTCATCAAGCGCGGCCTGACGATCGGCGATGGCGCCATCATCGCCGCGCACGCGGTCGTCACACGCGACGTGCCGCCGTATGCGATCGTCGTCGGTTCTCCCGGCAAAGTGCTGCGCCTGCGTACCAGCGAAGCACTGATCGAGCGGCTGCAGAAACTGCAGTGGTGGCGTTACGATCTTGCGCCGCACAAACGCAGCATCGACTTCTCCGACATGGAACATGCGACCGCCGTGCTTGAAGAGCTGCTCGCCGCCGGAAAACTGCAGATACTGGCGCCAACGACCTATCGCCTCACTCGCGAACGTGGCCGCTTCAGCAGCGAAATTGTCCCCCATCCGCTTTACACCTGATGCCTTATGACCACCGCCAGCAATGAGCTGTTGCAGCAACTGACCACCCTGCTCGATGAGTTCACGCAGGACTGGGATCGCGAAGACGAAGCGCCGATGACGCGCGATACCAAGCTGCTTGCCGATCTCGGCTTCGAATCGATCGACATCATCCAGCTGGTGGTCGCGATCGAAGAAGACATCGCGCATCGCAAGGTCGCGTTCGATCAGCTGCTGATGAGCAACGGTCGTTACGTCGACGATCTGTCGATCGGCCAGATCGCCGATTTCCTCGTGCCGTATACCACCGCGAACTGAATGCGCTCGCAGCCGTGAAGCTGGCGTCCCAGCAGTTCGGCAGTGGTCCGGATGTCGTGCTGGTTCACGGCCTCGGCGCCAACCGCGCATTCTGGTATCCGCGTCTGGCGTCTGCGCTGGTACCGCAGTTCCGCGTCACGATCTATGACCTGCGCGGGCACGGCTACAGCGAGGTGCCGCCGTCGGGGTACAGCACGACGACGATGGCGCAGGACCTGTTTGACGTGATGGACGAGCACGGCATCGCCAAGGCGGCCGTGATCGGCCACAGCTATGGCGGCGCAATCGCGCTGGAAGCGGTCGCCACGCAGCCCACGCGCTTCACGCACCTGTGTCTGATGGATACGCGCGTTCAGCGCGTGCAACCACAATTGCGCTTGCGCGACATCGACGCATTGACCGTTTTCGAACGCGCCGTCGCGGCGCACGACGGCGGCGATTGGCAGAACGATCCGGAGATTGGTTTTCGCTTTCTCGAAGCCGCCGCACGCTGTGTCGTCGACGGCGTCGATCTGCAGGTACGCGACGCGTTCACCCCGTTTGGCGAAGGTCGCGGCGCGAAGCGCGCGGCGCGTGCGTGGCTGCGACTGCTGGATGACACGGCCGCGCGCAATGAATTCATCACGCCCGGCGTCGAACTTGAGCACCTGCGCGAGATCGGCACCCGCGCACTGCCCTGCCTGTTGATGTACGCCGAACATTCGCGCGCGCTGCGCTCCGGCGAGCAGCTGCGCGAACTGCTGCCGCAGGCGCAATGGCGCCGCGTCGCCGGTGGCGGTCATTTTTTTCCGGTCAGTCATGTAGCTGAGACACTGACCGAATTGCAGGCCTTTCTGGCTTAACCGGGGCATCGCGTCGACAGAACGCGGACACCCAGCGACGGGGAGATGCAAATGCAGGGACTGGAAGGAATCAAGGTACTGGAACTCGCCGGCCATATTGCCGGCGCCTGTTGCGCGAAGCTGCTCGCCGGCTTTGGCGCCGAGGTCACGCGGGTCGAAGCGCAATGCCCCGCGCCACGCACGCCGGAGGAACGCGCCTGGCTTGATACTGGCAAGCGCCTCTGGAACGCAAAAGCCCCGGCGACGGCCGATGCCGAACTGCGCGCGCTGCTGAGCACGGCCGACATCATCATCGATGCCTGGCCGATCGGCTCGCTGGAAAGCCGCGGCGTCGACATCAGCGCGCTGGCGGCAACCACGGTGATCTGTCGCATTACACCGTTCGGCCAGACCGGTCCGCAGCGGGACTGGCAGGCCGAGGACATCACCCTCTACGCCATGTCGGGGCTGATGCAGTGCACCGGCGATGGCACGCGCGAACCGCTCAACGCCGGCATCAAGATTGCGCAGTACTCCGGCGGCTTCAACGCCTATGTCGCGTGCCTGATGGCGCTGCTGCGTCGCGCACGCGATGGCGGCGGTGATGTCATTGACCTGTCGTTGCAGGAATCGGCGATCGAGAACGGCGAGATCGCCGTTACCGAATATCTCGCGCTCGGCAAGCTCGCGCGCCGCAACGGCGACAACCACGCGATGGTGCCATGGCGCGCCTACCCTTGCGCCGATGGCGAAGCCGCGATCATCGGCGGCCCGATCCGGCACTGGCTCAAGGCCGCGGAAATGTTCGAGCAGCCCGCGCTGCTCGAAGGCCCGCTCGCCGACATGGGCGGGCGCATGCGCGAGCGCGAGAAGCTCGAAGCGCTGATCACGCCATGGCTCGCTCGGCAGCCGAAGCGCGAGCTGTTCCACCGCGGCCAGAAAGCAGGCCTTGCATGGTCGTATCTGGCCAGCATGAGCGAGGCGCTGGTCGATCCGCAATTCGTCGCACGCGCATTCTTCGTCGAAGTCGATGATCCGCAACTCGGTGCAGTACGGATGCCAGGCGCGCCCTTTCGTGGCAGCGCGCTGCGCTGGCAGGCTGCATCCGCCGCCTCCGACGCTGCCCGCACACAAGCATCCACCGCCAGCACCACGGCGCAGCGATCGCAGAAGTCGGCGACAAGCGCAGCACCGCTCGCCGGCATTCGCGTGCTCGACCTGACGCACGACTGGGCCGGCCCGCATTGCGCACGCTTGCTTGCCGACTACGGCGCCGAGGTCATCAAGATCGAATACCCGCAGCGTCTCGACGGCATGCGCGGTGGCATGAAGGACAAGGTCAATGATCATCCGCGCGTCTGGCAGCTGCATCGCAACAAGCGCTCGCTGACGCTCGATCTGCGCGATGACGCACATCGCGATGTGTTCGACGCACTCGTTCGCGAATCCGACGTCGTGCTCGAGAACTCGCGTCCGGGCGTGATGGCCAAGCTCGGCTACGACTACGCGGCGCTGCGCAAGCTGAAGTCCGACATCATCATGGTGTCGATGTCGGCGTTCGGCTGCGATGGTCCGTACGCACAATACGCCGGCTACGGCGGCACGCTGGAAGCGATCTGCGGCATCCAGGATCTGACCGCTTACGCAGCCGACGGGCGTCGCTACCGCGTTCGCGAAATGGATGTCACCAACGGCATGGCGGGGGCCTGCGCGGTCATGACCGCGCTCTGGCATCGGCAGCACAGCGGCGACGGGCAATGGATCGATCTCGCCGAATCGGAAACCGCGGCCTGGCTGATGGGCGAACAGGTAATCGCCGCAGCGCGCGCGCCGGGCAGTTCCGCACCGCGCGGCAATCGTCACGCCGTGTTTGCACCGCAGGGCTGTTACCGCTGCCGGGGCGACGATCGCTGGCTGACGCTGTCAGCCCGCAGTGATGCCGAATGGACGAAGCTCGCCGCGCGCATCGGTGGCAAGGCGCTGGATCCGGTCTATGCGAATACCGCTGCACGCCATGCGGCACATGACGCGCTCGACGAACTGATCGGCGCATGGGCGGCGCAGCACGACGCGCAGCAACTGATGCGCGAGCTGCAGGCCGACGGCATCGCCGCCGGCATGGTCTACAACGCTGCCGACATTGCCGGCGACACACACCTGCTGGCGCGCAACTGGCTTCAGCATGTCGACGATCGGCGCCTGCCCGGTCTGCCGTTCCGCCTCGCACGTGGCGGTGGCGAGGTTCGCCATGCCGGGCCGGCGCTCGGCAACGCGAACGGCGCCTGCTTCGGCAAGCTCGGGCTGCCAGTACCGGACATCAGTCCGGCACAGCTACGCACCGCTTACGAACTTCATCCCTGAGCCGATGGTCTCATGCGACATTCATGACATTGGATTAAGGTTGATGCACCGCTGCCGGAGTTTGCCATGACGATTTCCCCCTTTCGCACGCGCGCTGCACTGCTCGGCCTGCTGGTCACGATAGCCGCGTGCGCCACCTCAAGCGTCGCCTCAGGCGCCAGCGACGAGAACACCATCAACTTCGGCGGCTACGAGCGACACTACGTCGTGCACAAACCTGCCGGCATCGGCGACCGCGCCGTTCCGCTCGTGGTCGCACTGCATGGCGGCGTCGGCACCGGCAAGATCATGGAAGAGCAGACCGGCCTCGATGCCGTGGCCGATCAGCACGACTTCATCGTCGTGTATCCCGACGGCGTCGGCCGCGCATGGAACGCCGGCAGCTGCTGCGCCAAACCGATGAAGGAAAAGATCGACGATGTCGGCTTCGTGCGCGCCGTGATCGCCGACGTCAAACATCGTTACAAGATCGACGCGACGCGGATCTATGGCACGGGCTTTTCGAACGGCGCCATGTTGCTGCACCGCATTGCCTGCGATGCCCCCGATACGTTTGCGGCCATTGCCCCGGTTTCCGGTGGCCCGATGGTCAGCAACTGCAACGAACGCAGACCGATTCCGGCGCTGCTGATCCAGGGTCGCGCCGACCCGCGTATCCCTTGGGGCGGCGGCGAATTCCAGGGTTCGTACCGACCGTCGATCAAGGACATCGTCAGCCGGCTCGGCAAGCGCAATGAATGCACGTCGGATGAACAGGAAACTTCCGACACCAATGGCGTGCAGTGCCGGACGCTACGCGGCTGCCGCAGCGGCGACGAAGTATCGTGGTGCGGCATTATCGGTGCCGGCCACCAGTGGCCGGGAGGCAAGACCTATCTGAAGTTCCTGCTTGGCGCCAACAACGAGCGCTTCAACGCCAGCCAGAAGATCTGGGCGTTCTTCTCGAAGTACCGGAAGGATTGAAGGATGACATTCGTGCCTCGATACAGCGCGTTTCACGCGCTACCCGGCATGAACGGCTTGGGCAAGGGCAACTAGGCCTTTACGGCGTCGATGCGCATCATGGATCGTGTTGCGCATCGCGCGCCTGTCCGGCTCACGAAATAGCGATTCAGTGGCGCCCGAAGAAACCCACGAGGCCGCGCGCGACGGCTCAGCGTGACCGACGCCTGGTCAGCGGTTGCCGGAGCAGCGCCGGCAACGATTGGGCGTGCGCATCGCGAAATTCCGGCAAGCCGATCCGCATCTGATCGTGGCCTTCACGCGGCTCGGCACAGTGGCTCGCGAACCAGCGATCCCAGACGCTGAGAATCGTGCCGAAATTCCGATTGCCTTCGTCCATGTGCACCGAGTGATGGATACGGTGCAGATCCGGCGTCACCAGAACGCGTCGCATGTAGTGATCAATCGTCGACGGCAGATGCACATTCGAATGCACAAACAGCGAATAGGCGCCGGTCAGCACCTCGAAGATCAGCACCGCCAGCGGCGGCGCGCCGAGAACGATGATCGCAGCCAGCTTCCATGCCCACACCGCGAGCAGTTCGGCGGGATGAAAGCGCAGTGCCGTAGTCGTGTCGAATTCGATATCGCTGTGATGGACGCGATGAAGGCGCCATAACCAATCCGGGCCGTGCATGACGCGATGCTGCCAGTACATCGCGCCATCCAGCGCCACCACGCAGAGGATGATGGCGATGATTGCCGGCACCGGCACGATCGCGAACAAACCGATCCCGTGTTGCTGCGCCCACGCGGCCACGCCGATTGCCGCAATCGGCAACAGGCTCAGGACCAGGCCGGCGATGACGACCAGCGCACCATTGACGAACCAGCGTTGCCGGCGTCGCGCCGTACGCCGCGGCCACAGCGCTTCAAGCGCCATCACGGCGCCGAGCACCAACGCCGTCAGCGTGATGCGCGCCGCCTGCGGATCGCGCTGCCATTCGTGCCAGAGCCAGCTCGCCATCGCCGCATTCAACGCGTCGCATCGTGAATCGATCGTGAATGCCGGATGAAGCGCGCCATAGCTCAGGCGAAGACGATGGTCTTGTTGCCGTCGACGATGACGCGGTCCTCGACATGCCAGCGCACGGCGCGCGCCAGCACCTGACGCTCGAGATCGCGGCCGAGACGGCGCAGATCGAGTACTTCGTGACGATGCGAGACACGGCCGGTGTCCTGATCGATGATCGGTCCCTGATCGAGCGCCGAGGTCACGTAATGTGCGGTTGCGCCGATCAGTTTGACGCCACGCACGTAGGCCTGCTGATACGGATCGGCACCGACGAACGCCGGCAGAAAGCTGTGATGAATGTTGATGATGCGCTGCGGATAGTGCGTGACGAAATCTGCCGACAGGATCCGCATGTAGCGAGCGAGCACGATGAAATCCGCTTGCCCGGCCAGCAGCGCCAGCATCTTCGCTTCACCCTGCGCGTGCGTCGCCGCGTCGATCGCGACATGTTCGAAGCGCACGCCGAAGCGCTCGACCGACTCGCGCAGATCGGCGTGGTTGGAGATCACGACCGGAATGTCGACACGCAGTTCACCGCGCTGCCAGCGCCACAAAAGTTCCAGCAGCGCATGATCGTGCCTGGAAACCAGCACCGCCATGCGCGGCTTGTCGGCGGCGTAGCTGATGCGCCAGTCCATCGTGAAGCGGCTGGCGACTGCTTCGCGAAAAGCCGTTTCGAGCGCCGCGCGCGGCACATCGAGCTTCGGCGTCTGGAATTCGAGACGCAGGAAGAAGCGTCCACCTTCGGGGTCGGTCGAATGCTGGTCCAGCTCGGTGATGTTGACGCGGTGCTGGTAGAGGAAGGTCGTCACGGCCGCGACGATGCCCGGCTGGTCCGGGCAGGTGATCAGCAAGCGGGCAGTGGTATCAGGTTCTGTGGTCATGGTGCACGTTTCCGCGGCAATCGCGGGAGGCGCGTTTTATACCGGATGCAATCGTGCTTGGCGATGCGCGACATTCATTCAAGCTCTCACCATCGCCTTGAGCCTGGCCGCTTCGTCCGGAAACCACGGGCCATTGGCCTTCAGCGTTTCGCCAACGACATGCCTGGCGTCGGCGTCACGATTCAGCGCCTGCAGCGCCTTGACGCGCTGCTCGGCAACCTGCAGTCGATTGACGCCATACGCCTGCTCGGCAGCCTTTTCGAGCTGCGGCAGAGCCTCGGCCGGCTTGCCGCGCGCGAGCAGACTCTTGCCCCAGCGCGACGCGTAGACGTAGTCATCCGGCCACGCCGCGATCAATCGCGGCATCAAGGCGTCATACGCCGCGTAGTTGCCGGTCAGCGCCGCAAGCTGGTCGTTGTAGACGCGCAGGTTGTCATCGAGGTTGCGGTCCTTTTTCAGGTCGCCGCCGATGTCTTTCTCGGCGTCGGCGATTGCGCGCATCAGCAACGCCTGTTTCGCGTCCTTGTCCCCGAGCGCATCAAAAACATCCGCCGCCGCGAGTACTGCCGAGCGCTTGTCGGCACAGGGCGTTGCGCCGAACACGCCGTCAGCGACCAGCTTTTCAGCCGCTGGCCGTTGTGCGGCGATCAACGCCTTGGCGTTCGCCTGCTGCGTGGCAAATCCGAAATAGCGATCGAGTTCATAGGGGCGTTCACAGCCGAGATCACCGGCCAGCACTTTGGCGCCAAGCGCCAGCGCAGCCTTGATATCGTTCTGCTTCGCCGCGTCGAGAAACTGCAGACGCGCGATCGTCAGCGCCGCCTGCTGATCGGCATCGAGCACCTTGCGCGTTTCGATCGGCAAACTCGTCAGCCAGTGCAAACCGCCATCGGCGTCATAGCGTGCGAGATAGGACTTCAGCACGCTGCGCCCGGCGGCCACGGAATCCGCCGAATCGTCCTTGACCGCAGCACGCAGCGCGTCGAGCGTCTCGCCGCTATCGAGCAGCTTGTTGAGTTGCGGATAAAACTCGGCTCGGGTCTTCTCGCCGAGGATGCGGCCCAGCTCGTTGCCGTCGCCGCGCAGCACCAGATAGCTGGGCAGGAACTTGATGCCATATTTCTGCATCAGCGCTGCGCCGTCAGGCGAATCGGCGTCGACTTCAACCACCACCGATTTCTTTTCGACCGCTGCCCAGTCGACGCCGGTCAGGATGTTGGTCGCCATGAAATAGCAGGAGTAGCACCAGGGCGCATGAAAATCGACGATCAGCGGCTGCTGCTGCGCGTTCGCCTGCGCAAGGCCCTGATCAAACGACAGTGCGGGCTTTGGCGGCGCATTGGCTGCCGCGGACGCTTGCGGCGTCGTCGGTTTCTGGTGGCAGGCGCCGAGCGCCAGTGCGCTCAGGCAGACGACGATGATGAAGCGTTGCGATTGCGACATTACGGATCCAGCGGCGGAAGTTTGGGAACATCCTTCGGTGGCTCCGAATAGTACGCGATGCGCGCGATGTAGGGCTTGCCGCTGGCCGGATTCGGAATGTTGGCGACCCCGCGGTATTCGAGCAGCTCGTGCTGTTGCGGATCGTAGGTCAGCTCCAGTGGCTCAACGAACCAGCGCAGCAGCGAATCCGGTTCGACGCGGAAGCGCACCGCCGGCCTGGACTCGAATATGGTGTCGGCGATGCGCCTGGCCCGGAAATGATAAGCATCGAGATTGCCGGCGACGGCAAGCGTGAAACTGATGGTCTTGCCCGTCATCAATTCGGAAAAATGCGCGCGCAAGAATGCATGAAAGCCGGAATCGGCCGTCATTGGCTGCACGTGATTGATGGTCTTGCGTTGCAGCTTGTCCTTCCCCGTGCTGCGCTTTGCCATCACCACGTGTGTGGCATCGACGGACGTGATCGCCTCGTGATACCCGTCGGTCTTCATGTCGAATCGATAGACCGGAATGTACGGGTCGGCCGAAAAATCCAGCGTCTTGTCGCCGATCAGCGTGCCATCGGCTGCGTAATAGAGGATCGTGCCGCCGAGCCAGCGAACGCCATCGACATTTTGGTGATGCACCTCGGTATACAGATAGCGGTTGGTCTTCAGATCGTAGGCGTAGCCATAGAACTTCAGGGTTTCCGCCGCCGCGCCGGTTGACCAGGCAAGGCACAGCGACAAGGCAACGGCGAAAAATGTTCTCATCAGGCGCTCGCCGATGAACACGGGGAAAACAGGTAGTGCGCGACGCCCCATTCTTCGCCCTGCGCATAACCGAACAGTTCGGCGACAGCCATGTAGAACATACGCCAGCGCTGGAACCAGATCTTGGCATCGGCATCACCATAGGCCTTGCGGAACACCGGCATGATCTGCTCGCGCCTGGCATCCATGCCGGCCAGCCAGTGGTTCGACGTACGCTCGTAGTGCTGCCCGTTGACCCACCACTGCTCGACCAGCTTCAGGTCGTCCTGAAAGTGCGCAAACAGATGCTCGCTCGGCATCGTTCCGCCGGTGAAGAAATAGCGACTCATCCAGTCGTTGTCGTCCTGCGACTCGAAGTGGTACGCGAGCAGCTTGTGCGCGAACACATGCACGAACAATTTTCCGCTTGGCTTGATCCAGCGCGAGATCTTGGCGAACAGCAGGCCATAGTTCTTCATGTGCTCGAACATCTCGATCGACAGCACACGATCGAATTTTCCTGCCAGCATGTCCTCCGACATCTCGAAGTCGACGATGTTGCCGGTCAGGATCGTCAGATTGTGCAGTCCGCGTTCCTTGGCGCGCGCCATGATGTATTCGCGTTGGCCATGCGAGTTCGACAGGCCGACGATGCGCGAAGCCGGATAGCGCTCCGCAAGCCACAACGACAGCGAACCCCAGCCGCAGCCAAGATCCAGCATGCTCTGCCCGTCAACAAGACCGGCGCGCACGGCGTACATGCGGAACATCTGCTCTTCGGCCTGCTCCAGCGTTTCCGTGCCGTGCGGATACAGACAGCACGAATACTTGAGCCGCGGCCCGAGGTGCAGATGGAAGAACTCGGCCGGCACTTCGTAATGCTGCTCATTGGCCGCGCCGGTTTCGATTGCGATCGGGCTGGCCCGCAGGTCGGCGAGAAAGCGACTGAAACGCACTGCACGTGCTTCGCCATTGCCGGCTGACTCATCCACGAGCCGCAGCGCCATCAGCTTGCGCATGCCGACGCGCGCGAGACGATCGGGAATCAGGCCCCGTTCACACCATTCGATGACGCTCATGCGGATACGGATCTCAAGTTCAGGAAATTTCAGGGCGCGATTTCGGGGGCAATGGCAACAGCGCGCTGGTGGTGCGCACATACTCGGCGTAGCCAGGCTTGCGGCGAATCATTTCCTTTTCGAGCAATGGCACGCCGGACAACTTCATCAGAAGGAAGGCCATCACCAGCGGTGCGCCCAGGCTGAGCCAGCCCCAGGGCGCGCCGATCGCCAGCGGCACATACGCCAACCAGTGCACACACTCGAAGAAATAATTCGGATGGCGCGACCAGCCCCAGAGTCCGTCGCGGCAGACTTTGCCGTGATTCGCCGGGTTGTTGCGGAACGACTTCATCTGCCAGTCGGCGAGGCTTTCACCCGCGACGGAGATCAGCCAGATTGCGAGTGCCGCGCCAACGGCCAGCGTCGATGGCATGCCGCTGCGATAAGCGATCGCAAGAAACGCCGATGCTGACAATGCAAGCGTGAAGATGTTCTGGAACTGGAAGAACCAGAACAGATTGATGTTGGCCTTTTCGCCCCACTCGTCGCGGAATTTCCTGTAACGGAAATCCTCGGGCTTGCCGGCATTGCGGATCCAGAGGTAGCTGCCGAGACGCAGCCCCCAGAGCCCACCCATCGCTGCCAGCAGAATCCGCAGGGCAAGCGGCGCATCGCCGGCCAACGCATAGACAACGGCCAGGCCGCCGAGCGTCCACGACCAGATCGCATCGACCAGACCCGCGTTGCCGCTGCGCCATTGCAGCAGCCAGGCGATCGTCTTGGCGGCGATTACCAACAACACGGTCAACAGGAAAGTATCGAGCGCACGCATGGTCTGCTGCCTATACGCGGATCCGGCGAATCCGGATGCCGCCACGGTGCGGGCAGCAGCTGAATCCCGACTCGCCGCTTATGGGAGCAGCGTCAGCAGTGCCAGCAATTGCGAGCTGCTGCCGCGCAGCGCGTCGGGCCACGGCAGGCCGACGATCTCGCGCCCCGTCACGCTGTCGGCAAACGGCATGCGCTCGCCATCGCCGATCACATAGCGATAGTCCATGGTGACTTCGTCGCCGGGCGCCAGATCACGCAGCGCGAAGATGAAGCCGAGATGCCAGAGCGCGCTCGGCGCGAAGCTGTGATTGACGTAGCACTCGTCGCTCCATTCCGGCGTCAGTGAAAAGTGATCCTCGAACCAGCGCACGCTCGACTCGACTTCGATCGAATCCTCGGCATAGGTCCGCAGCTTCGCCTCCGGCCAGACGGTATGCACCTGATCGGGCGCGACGATGACGCGGCCGCGATGGGTCGGTTCATCGATGAACAAGCCTTTGCCCGCCTGCGGAACGCGGGACGTCTCGACGCGGTAACGGGGAACGATCACGGCTGGATCTGGCGAACCCGAAGGCGGGCCGGCGCAGCATACGGGGTTGGCAAAATGTCGGACAGTCGGGGCCACGAGGCCATCAAGGAACGCCTGACTAAGTCTTTTCCATCGTCATCGCGAGGCGCTGCAAGTGCCGAAGCAATCCAGCGATGCTCGACGCCACGACCGCAACGCGGCCTCGCGATGACGAAGCCTGTTCAGAGACGCCTAATGACGGGTTTCGTTCGACGGCTGCATCCGCGCGTTGACGAACAGCTGGCGCGCCTGATCGTCGCTGAAGCTGTACTCGCGGCCGCAGAATTCGCAGGTCACGTCGAAGCGGCCATGCTCCTTGAGATGGTCTTCGACCTCTTCCTCACCGAGCGACAGCAGCATCGCGCCGATGCCGTCGCGCGAGCAGCGGCAGGCGAGATTCACCGGCTGGGCATCGAACACGCGCAGCGTATCTTCGTGAAACAGGCGGCGCAGCATGGTGAGGCCCGGCGTTGCCGCGAGTTCGGCTTCCTGCAGGGTCTTGAACAGCACGCTGACGTGCTGCCAGTTGTCTTCGCTGCTGTTGTTCTCGCCGAGCGGCAGACGCTGCAGCATCAGGCCGCGAACGTGCGTGCCGTCATAGGCCAGCCGCAGCAATGTCGGCAACTGTTCGGATTGCGAAAAATAGAACTCCAGCGCATCGGCCAGATGCTGGCCCTCGACGGCGACGACAGCCTGGTAGTTCTGGCCGCCACGCTCGGGCTCGATCAGCAGGCCGAGCCGACCACCCGTCAGCAGGGCGGCGAAATCACCCTGCGCATCGGCATTCGCCTTGGCCATGCCGCGCACGAGCAAGCCCGTTTCCGGACTGCCGCCGCGACCATGCTCGACCTGCGCGATCAGCAACTGCACGGCGCCTTCATCGTGCTGGAACTGCAGGCTGATGCGGCCTTCGAGCTTGGTATGCGCCGCGAGCAGCGGCATCGCGGCGACGGTCTGCGCGAGCAGCTTGCGCACGTCGGCCGGATACGGCCGCGAGCCGAGCATGGCCTCGACGCCGGATTCGTACTCGACGAGGGCGCCACGTACGCCGAGGTCCGGCAACAGGAATTCGGTCAGTCGGTTGTTCATCGGCTCAAGATAAGGGCTGGGCGCGGTCTTGCAAGTCTGCGGTCGCGGCTTGCGCCGCTCCCGCAAAAGCTTTGCAAGTGACCCACGCAATAACTGTCTTCACGATTTTCTGCAGGAGCGCGCTTTTGCGCGCGACCTCACCGTTGTCGCGCGCAAGGCGCGCTCCTGCAAATGCACCTGATATCCATCCACACTGTCCGAGGGGCGATGCATGCGCCCATGCTTCAGCCCGCGAGCTTTTCCTTCAGCAGGCGATTCAGAGCATCCGGATTGGCCTTGCCCTGCGTCGCACGCATGGTCTGGCCGACGAAGAAGCCGAACAGCTTGTCCTTGCCGGCGCGATATTCGGCGAGCTGGCCGGGATTCTTCGCCATCACGTCGTCGATCGCGGCGACGATCGCGGACTCGTCGGTGATCTGCACCAGGCCCTTGGCCTTGATGATGTCGTCGGCGCTGCCCTCGCCCGCCATCATTGCCTCGAACACGTCCTTGGCGATCTTGCCGGAGATGGTCTTGTCGCTGATGCGCGCGATCAGGCCGGCGAGCTGCACGGCATCGACCGGCGACTCTTCGATGCCCTTGCCGGCCTTGTTGAGACCGCCGAGCAGGTCGCCGATCACCCAGTTCGCCGCGATCTTCGGATCGCCCTTCGACTCGGCAACGACCGCCTCGTAGAAATCGGCGAGTTCCTGTTCGGCGGTCAGCACGCCAGCGTCGTAGACCGGCAGCTTGTACTGCTCGATGAAACGTGCCTTCTTCGCCTCCGGCAGCTCTGGCATCGTCGCGCGAATGCGCTCGATCTCGTCCTGCGTGACGATCACCGGCAGCAGGTCGGGGTCCGGGAAGTAGCGATAGTCGTTGGCGTCTTCCTTGGTGCGCATCGAGCGCGTCTCGCCGGTGCCCGGATCGAACAGTCGTGTTTCCTGGATGATCTTGCCGCCGGATTCAATGACGTCGATCTGCCGTTCGATCTCGAACTCGATCGCCTTCTCGACATAACGGAACGAGTTGACGTTCTTGGTTTCGGTGCGCGTGCCGAACTTCTCGGCGCCCCACTTGCGCACCGAGACATTGGCATCGCAGCGGAACGAGCCTTCCTGCATGTTGCCGTCGCAGACACCGAGATAGACGACCAGCTGATGCAGCTTCTTCAGATACGCGACGGCTTCGGCGGCCGAGCGGATATCCGGCTCGGAGACGATTTCGACCAGCGGCGTGCCGGCACGGTTGAGGTCGATGCCCGACTGGCCGACATGGCCTTCGTGCATCGACTTGCCGGCGTCTTCTTCCATGTGCGCGCGCGTGATGCCGATGCGCTTGGTCTTTCCGTCAACTTCAATGTCGAGATGGCCTTCGTAAACGATCGGCAGTTCGTACTGCGAGATCTGGTAGCCCTTCGGCAGATCCGGATAGAAATAGTGCTTGCGCGCAAACACGCAGCGCTCGGCGATCTTGGCGTCGACCGCCAGGCCGAACTTGACCGCGTATTCGAGCGCGGTCTTGTTCAGCACCGGCAATACGCCCGGCATGCCGAGCGTGACGCCATCGGCCTGCGTGTTCGGCTCCGCGCCGTACGCAGTGGCAGCGCCGGAAAAGATCTTGGACTGCGTGCGGAGCTGGCAATGGACTTCGAGTCCGATCACCACTTCCCAGGTTGAGCTGTCGTATGCCATGTCGGGGCGCCCTTATGAAAATGCCTTGGGCATCTGCTTGTGGAAATCGGTGACCTGCTGGAACTGGTGCGCGACGTTCAGCAGCTTCGCCTCACTGAAGAAATTCCCCATCAGCTGCAGACCCACCGGCAGGCCATCGGCGAACCCGCAGTTCAGCGACATCGCCGGAATGCCGGCGAGGTTGGCGGCGATCGTGTAGATGTCGTTGAGATACATCGCGACCGGATCGTCGGTCTTGCTGCCGAGCGGAAACGCGACATCGGTCGCGGTCGGCCCGAGCACCAAATCGACACTTTCGAACGCGCGACCGAAGTCTTCGTAAATCAGCTTGCGGACCTTCTGCGCCTGCAGGTAGTACGCGTCGTAGTAGCCATGACTGAGCACGTAGGTGCCGATCATGATGCGACGCTGCACTTCCGCGCCGAAACCTTCGCCGCGACTCTTCTTGTAGAGCTGTTCGAGCGTCTTCACGCCTTCCGCGCGATGGCCGTAGCGCACACCGTCGAAGCGCGCGAGATTGGAGCTGGCCTCGGCCGGCGCGACGACGTAGTACGTCGGCACCGACAGCGGCGAATTCGGCAGCGAGATCTCGCTGATGATCGCGCCGAGTCCCTCAAGCGTCTTGATTGCCGCTTCGATCTTGACGCGCGAGCTGGGCGCCAGACCTTCGGCGAAATATTCCTTCGGCAGGCCGATCTTCAGGCCCTTGATCGAATGATTGAGGCCACTGAGCAGATCATCGACCGGTCGCTCGACGCTGGTCGAGTCGAGCGGATCGAAGCCGGACATGGCCTGCAACACGTGCGCGGCATCTTCGGCCGAACGCGCGACGACGCCGGCCTGATCGAGGCTGGACGCGAACGCAATCATGCCGAAACGCGACACGCGGCCGTAGGTCGGCTTGATGCCGGTCAGGCCACACAGCGCCGCTGGCTGGCGGATCGAGCCGCCGGTATCGGTCGCGGTGGCGACCGGCGCCAGACCCGCGGCCACGGCGGCGACCGAACCGCCCGACGAGCCGCCCGGCACGCGCGTGGTGTCCCAGGGATTCTTGACCGGCCCGTAGAAGCTGGTCTCGTTCGACGAGCCCATCGCGAACTCGTCCATGTTGCACTTGCCGAGCATGACCATGCCGGCATCGACATGCAGTTTCTGGACGATGGTGGCGTCGTACGGGGAGATGAACGAATCGAGCATCTTCGACGCGCAGCTGGTCCTGACGCCCAGCGTGCAGAAGATGTCCTTCTGCGCGAGTGGAATGCCGGTCAGCAGCGTCGCATCGTCGCGCGCGATCCGCGCGTCGGCGGCCTCGGCGTGCTTGAGCGCACGTTCTTCGGTGACGGTGATGAAGCTGTTGAGTTCGCCATCATGCGCCTTGATGCGCTTGAGGTAATGCTCGGTCAGCTCGCGGCTGCTGAATTTCTTCTCGCGCAGGCCGGCGCTGAGCTCGGCGATGGAGAGGTTATGCATGTGGATGCTCGTACTTTGTGATTCGTGATTCGTGATTGGCGGGCGCTGCGACGAGTCACCAATCACCGCGGTTCATTCAATGACTTTCGGCACCAGGTAGACGCCTTCGTCGACCTCCGGCGCGATCGCCTGGAACGCCTCGCGGCGGTTCGGCTCGGTGACGGCGTCCGGCCGCAGACGCTGGTGCATCGCCAGCGGATGCGCCATCGGCGTCACGCCTTCGGTTCTGGCCCCCGACAGCTGATCGACCAGCTGCATGATGTTCGACAGCTGCTCGGCGTACGGGCCGACCTGGTCGGCGGACAATTCGAGGCGCGCCAAGTGGGCAACCTGCTTGATATTCTCTGGGCTCAGACTCATCGCGTGGGGCGTTTCCGGCGTGGGCTAACAAGGGCCATTTCCAAGGCCTTGCGGCCCTGGGAATCGTTTATGATGTGCGGATGCACAATTCTACTGGAATGTGAGAATGTGCATCGCCGCCCCGCTGGCGGCAAAACACGCTCCCGAGGCCACGGGCCGACGGGATAAAACCGAATTCAGTCATACCTCAGGCCCTCCGCGATGTTCGACGCCGTACGCCGTTTGTTTGTCAATGACCTGTCCATCGATCTGGGCACGGCCAATACCCTCGTCTACGTTCGCGACGAAGGCATCGTCCTGAATGAACCGTCGGTGGTCGCGATCCGCATGGATTCGCGTGGCGCCAAGAAGGTCGAGGCGGTCGGCATCGAAGCCAAGCAGATGCTCGGTCGCACACCGACCAACATCAGCACGGTGCGCCCGCTGCGTGACGGCGTCATTGCCGACTACACCGTCACCGAGAAGATGCTGCAGCACTTCATCCGCAAGGTGCAGAAAGGCCGCATGACCCGTCCGATGACGCGCGTCGTGGTCTGCGTGCCATACGGCTCGACCCAGGTCGAACGCCGCGCGATCCGCGAGTCGGTCGAAAACGCCGGTGCGCGCAAGGTCTGGGTGATCGAAGAACCGATCGCCGCCGCGCTCGGCGCCGGCATCCCGATCGGCGAGGCGCGCGGCTCGATGGTCGTCGACATCGGCGGTGGCACCTCGGAAGTCGCGGTGATCTCGCTCAACGGCATCGTCTATGCGGAATCCGTGCGCATCGGCGGCGACAAGTTCGACGAATCGATCGTTTCCTACGTGCGTCGTCAGTACAACATGCTGATCGGTGAAGCGACCGCCGAGCGCATCAAGATCCAGATCGGCACCGCCTTCCCTGGCCCCGAAGTGCAGGAAATCGACGTCGTCGGCCGCCATCTGGCTGCCGGCGTGCCGCGCAACTTCACGATGAACTCCAACGAGATCCTCGACGCATTGCAGGAGCCACTGTCCGGCATCGTCAAGGCCGTCAAGCAGGCCCTCGAACGCACGCCGCCGGAACTGGGCTCGGACGTCGCCGAGCGCGGCATCGTGCTGACCGGCGGTGGCGCGCTGCTGCGCGATCTCGACAAGCTGATCTCGGAGGAAACCGGCCTGCCGGTGATCATCGCCGACGATCCGCTGACCTGCGTCGCGCGCGGCGGCGGCATGGTGCTCGACATGCTGGATCGGCAGTCGGATTTCTACAGCCTGGATTGAGGCTTGATCATCGCGGCTTGCGCCGCTCCTACGGATCGTTTGTAGGAGCAGCGCAAGCCGCGATTTCGTTATGCGGTGATCCGCATTGCCCCTTGCGGTCGAGGCCTCTATGCTTTCGGCCACTTCCAAGCAGCTCCGCCCGACGGCACGCCCTTGAATTCGCTGCACGATTCATATCACCGACCGTTGTTCCCGCGTGGGCCGGGTCTGGGCCTGAGAACGCTGCTGCTCATGGCAGTGGCGCTAACGCTGATCTTCTATGACATGCGCGGCGACAGCCTCAAGCCGGCGCGCGCATGGACGGCGTGGTCGCTGACGCCGGTGCTCTGGCTGGCGTCCGTACCGGCGCAACTGGTCGACATGGCGCGTGGCATCGACACCCGCAACAGCATCGAACAGCAGAACGCCGCGCTCAAGCAGCAGCAATTCGTGCTGTCGGCGCAACTGTCGAAAATGGAAGCGCTCGCTGCCGAGAACCGCCGTCTGCGCGAATTGCTCGCCTCATCCGCGCAACTTGGCGATCAGGTCCTGGTCGCCGAGATCATCGCCGTCAACCAGGACCCGTACCGTCACCAGATCACGCTCAATCGCGGCTCGCGCGATGGTGTCTATCGCGGCCAGGCGCTGGTCGATGCCTACGGCATCATGGGGCAGATCGTCGATGTCGCGCCGAACACCTGCAAGGCGCTGCTGGTGACCGATCCCGACCACGGCATTCCGGTCGAGATCAACCGCACCGGCCTGCAGACCATCGCCGTTGGCCTGGGCGACGAACGCGGCCTGCGCCTGCCGTTCCTGCCCAGCAACGCCGACATCAAGAATGGCGATCTGCTGGTCTCCTCGTCGCTGGGGGGACGCTTCCCGGCCGGCTATCCGGTCGGCAAGGTCTATGACGTCAAACCGGTCGCCGGCGAACACTTCATGGAGGCTTACGCGTATCCGGCCGCCCGTCTGAATCAGGGCCGGCAGGCGCTGCTGGTGTGGAATCACAGCGTGGAAACTGACGCCGACGCCGCTGCCGCAGCCGAAACCGCGGCCGACCAGGATCAGCCGCAACCGGGGGCACCGGCAGCAAACAAGCCGCCCGCGCCGGCTCCGATCGCTGCCCCCATGAGCAAACCGCCGACAACGCCGACACGGAAGCCGGCCACTGCCGCAGCGCCGACACAAACGCCAGCGGTCGCCGAGCCGGCGTCCCGCCCCGACATGAAGCCCACGCCATGAGCCGACCGAGTCCGCAGGCCGTGTGGCTCGCGTTTCTGCTGAGCCTGATCGGCGCGCTGGTGCTGCAGCTGGTCGAGCTGCCCGACTCGCTGTCAGCCGCGCGGCCGCTGTGGATGCCGTTGATGCTGGCCTACTGGGCGCTGCGCGAACCGCAGCTTCCGGCATTGGTTCCCGCGTTCCTGCTCGGCCTGATGCTCGATGTGCTGTACGCGGCTCCGCTCGGGCAACATGCGCTGGGCCTGGTGGTCGTGGTTTATCTGGTCGTGCGCCTGCGCAGTTTCTTCATCATCTTCCCGCTCTGGCAGGCGACCGTCGCGCTGGTCCCCGCCTGGGTGCTGTATTGCTTTTTGATGTACTGGATCGACGGCGCCACCCAGCATGAGGCCGAGGTCTGGTTGCGCTGGCTGCCGGCGATCTCGACCACGCTGTTCTGGCCGCTGCTGTGGAGCGTGATGGAAATGATCCGCCAGCCCGGCGGAGATGACGACTGATGTCTGTGTTCGGACGCCGCGGTCGGGATGCGCTGAAAAACGTCCACGCTGAGCGCGATGCCTTTCTGCGCCGCGCCGGCATCGCCGTGCTGTTCTGCATCGCCGGCGTGGCGCTGCTGATCGCGCGGCTGTCCGATCTGCAGATCGTCGAGCACGAGCATTATCAGACGCGTGCCGATGAAAACCGCATGCGCGTCACGCCAGTGGCGCCCGTCCGCGGCCTGATCTACGACCGCAATGGCACGCTGCTCGCACAGAACCAGCCGGCGTTCGTGCTCGAAGTCACGCCCGAACAGGTCGGCAATCGCGAGGCCATGGATGCACTGCTGCTACGGCTTTCACACATCGTGACGCTGACCGAGACCGACATTGCGCGCTTCAGGGATCGCGTGCGCAAATCACCGCGCTATCGCGGCGTGCCGCTGCGCTCGAACCTGACGATGGAGGAAGTCGCGCGCTACGAGGTCGATCGCCATCAGTTTCCGGGCGTCGACATCAATGCCG
Organism: Solimonas sp.; assembly: GCA_036570585.1. Classification (GTDB taxonomy): domain Bacteria; phylum Pseudomonadota; class Gammaproteobacteria; order Nevskiales; family Nevskiaceae; genus Solimonas. The sequence goes on from DATCXY010000494.1 coordinate 28,460, forward strand.
GCCTGACCCGCAACTACCCGCTCGGGGCCACCGCGTCGCACCTCGTCGGCTATGTCGGTGGCATCAGCGAGCAGGAACTGCGCGCCGCCAACGAAAGCGCGTTCCTCGGGCTGACCCAGATCGGCAAGACCGGCGTCGAGAAGGGCGAGGAAGATCTGCTGCGCGGCGAACCCGGCGCCAAGATCATCGAAGCCAATGCCTACGGCCGGCCGCTGCGCGAGCTCGAATACCAGCGCGGCTATCCGGGTCACACTCTGTACTTGTCGGTCGATACCAAGGTGCAGCTCGTCGCCGAGCAAGCGATGGGCAACTTCCTCGGCTCGCTGGTCGCGAT
>DATCXY010000495.1:0-12822 GCA_036570585.1 Solimonas sp.
CGATGCAGACGATCGAAACACGAATACTCGAAGCCGAGGCGCTGTGGCGGCGCGGCGATGCGCTCGTCGATACCGGCGACGGCGCGGCGGCCTATGCGGTCTACACGCAGGCCCACGACCTGATCATGGACTGCCCGTCGCTGCACGAGCGCGCGCATCGCAAGCTGCAACGCGTCTCGGCTCGCCATGGCCATCGCGGCGAGATCCTCATCGACAAGCTGCTCGTCTGGCTCGCGCCGCTTGGCGTGTTCGAGGCAATCGCCAGGGCGCAACATTCCGCTGTCGCCACGCTCGCGGCCTGCCGCCGTGGCGCGGCCACCACTCATTGAAGAATCGACATGACCCAGAATCTCAAAGGTATCCAGATCAAGGTGCATGACATGTCGCTGCGCGACGGCATGCATCCCAAGCGCCACCAGATCACGATCGAGCAGATGCAGACGATCGCCAAGGGCCTCGACGAAGCGGGGTGCCCGCTGATCGAAGTCACGCACGGCGACGGGCTCGGCGGCGCATCGGTGAACTACGGTTTTGCCGCGGCGAGCGACGAACAGTATCTGCGCGCGGTGATTCCGCTGATGAAGAACGCGAAGGTTTCGGCGCTGCTGCTGCCGGGCATCGGCACCGTCGATCATCTGCGCATGGCCGCGGACTGCGGCGTGACCACGATCCGCGTCGCGACCCACTGCACCGAGGCCGACGTCTCCGAACAGCACATCAATCTCGGCCGCAAGATGGGCCTCGATACCGTGGGCTTCCTGATGATGGCGCACATGATCGAGCCCAAGCTGCTCGTCGAGCAGGCGCAGCTGATGGAAAGTTACGGCGCGAACTGCATCTACGCGACCGACTCGGCCGGCTACATGCTGCCGGACGACGTCACCGCGCGTATCGCGCTGCTGCGCGACAAGCTCAAGCCCGAAACCGAGATCGGTTTCCACGGTCATCACAATCTGTCGATGGGCGTCGCCAACTCGATCGCCGCGGTCGCCGCCGGCGCGCGCCGCATCGACTGCGCATGCGGCGGCATGGGTGCCGGCGCCGGCAACACGCCGATGGAAGTGTTCGTTGCGGTCGCCAACCGCATGGGCATCGAAACCGGCGTCGACGTGTTCAAGATCAGCGACGTTGCCGAAGATCTGGTGACGCCGATCCTCGACTTCCCGGTGCGCATCGACCGCAACTCGCTGACGCTCGGCTACGCCGGCGTCTATTCGAGCTTCCTGCTGTTCGCGCGCCGCGCCGAAGCCAAGTACGGCATCTCCGCACGCGAGATCCTGCTCGAACTGGGCCGCCAGAAGATGGTCGGCGGCCAGGAAGACATGATCGAGGACACCGCGATCACGATGGCGCGCGAGCGCGGACTGCTGAAAGCCAGCGCCGCCTGAGCATGGCAACCGGCGTTCGCAGCCAGCATCGCCGGATGGTGCGCGGGCGAGGTAATCGTTCAGCTTTATGCTCTTACAATGGCCCGACATCACCTCGGGGCCTTCCAACATGCGTGCACGATACCTGCTACCCCTTTGCGTCGGGGCCTCACTGCTGCTCGCTGCCTGCGGCAACAAGGGCGACAGCGGCGCCAACGATGTCCAGCACGACTGGACTGCGCTGACGACGGCACTCAACGGCTATCTCGGTGATGGCGACAACCAGGTCGAAGGCTATAGCTTTGCGCTGAAGCTCGATGGGGAAACGGTGTACACGCGTGCCGCTGGCAACGTGACGGGCACCAACCTGCCGATGAACCTTGATCTGGCGATCCCGATTGCGTCGGCCAGCAAGGCACTGTCGGCGACCATCATCCTGTCGCTGGTCAACAACGGCTTGATCGATCTCGATACCCCGGTTTCTCAATACATTGGCGATCAGATCAACTGGCCGATCATCAAGCGCGATATCACCATGCGCATGCTGCTCAACCACACCTCCGGCTTGCCGTTCGACTCGCCCTGCCTCTCCGAGGACGACACCACGCTGAAGGACTGCGCGCAGGAAATTGCCAACACGGGCCTGAATTTCATCCCGGGTAACCGGTTCGGCTACAGCGGTGCCGGCTATCAGGTCGCGGGTTATGTCGCGACCGTGGTCAGCGGCAAATCGTGGTCGACGCTGGTCAATGAGCGTCTCGCCGGACCGCTCGGCATGAACAGCCTGACCTACGGTGCCAGCGACAACCCGCGCATTGCCGGCGGCGCATGGTCGACCGCCGAGGACTATCTGAAATTCACCCAGCTCTATCTCGATGGCGGCAAGGCCGGCGGCACCGCCATCATTACCACGGCCCAGGTGGATGCCGCCAAGCACAATCAGGTTGCGGGCTTGCCGGTGTATTACACGCCGGAGCCGGAAGGCAGCGGACTCAATGGCTACAGCTTCGGCTGGTGGATTTCGGATGACGCGATCCATCCCGGCAGTGCGGGTCCGGAGATCAGTGATCCGGGCCTGTTGGGCACGACGCCATGGATCGACTTCGACAAGGGCTATACCGCGATCGTGCTGATCAATGGCACGCCGGCTACCGGCCTTGCGATGTTCAATGCGGCGCGCACGGAGATCCTGAAGCAGATCAACGGCGACTGATCGCCCGACGCCTTTAAAAAAGCCCCGGTGCATCCACACCGGGGCTTTTTCCGTCATGGTCGACGACGCTATTCGTAAAGGATGTCGCATACCTCGACGTCGAGATCACCGGCGGGTCGCGGCCATGGCACCACATCACCGACCGCAGCGCCCTCGAGCGCGCTCGCCAGCGGCGAAACCCAGCTGATCAGGCCTTGCTCGGGGACCGCTTCGTCCTCGCCGACGATCTGATAGCGATAACGGCGCCCCCCGTCGTCGAGCAGCGTCACCCGTGCGCCAAATCCGACACGCAGCCGGTCGGCGGGCGGCGGCATCAGGACCGCACTGGTCAGCCGCGCCTCCAGCCAGACCCGTTCGCGCGTCAATTCGGCCTTGTGCATGCTGTCGCGTACATGCTCAAACTGCCGGTGCACCGCCTCCAGCTGCAAGCGAAGCTGCTGCAAGCCGCGAACGGTGACGCGATTGGGATGCGGGCTCAACGGCTTGGCCGGCAGCATCTCCGGCAGATCGGCGTCCGCCTCCTTGACGAAAGCGCGACTCATCGTCGCCTGGCGCGAGGACATTTCATTGCGCGCACGTTCAGTGCAGCTGTGCGCGCTGCTGCCACTCGCGAATCTCGCCGTGATGACGCTGCGCCTCGCGATACTGGCGTTCGAGCAGCGCGTGAATCTCGGGCGGCGTGTCTTCGGCTATCGCCGTCGCCAGCCGGCCTTCGACTTCGTTTTCATCGCCTTCGGCTTCTTCGAGAATCAGATCCTCGTCACGACCGAGCGCCGTCACGCGCAGGTGCATCAGCGTGCGATGCACGGTATGCGCGAAGGTGCCGATCTCCTTCGGTTTGCCGCCCAGCTGGCGGACCGCCTGCTGCAATTCGCTCGCGGACTCGCCGAAGAACCGTGCGTAATCGAACAGCGACTGTTTGAGCGCCGTGTGGTGTGCCTCTTCCGCCGCGGCGCACAGACCGCGTTCGCTGTTCTTGGATGTGACGATCAGCTTGTTCAGCAACTCGATGGTATCGACCGTGTTCATGACAGCCTCCTTGCCAACAGGATGAGTGCCGTAGCTGAAGCGGGCCTTGCCATGGCCGGTGCCGCAGCAAATGGCCGTTTCAGCCTAGCGCGATCACGACGGGCCGCAAGGTCATTTCATCGGATCGGCGCGGCCGGCCTGCGCCATAATCAGCCGCCAGCATGCAAGCCCCGAATAACAAGGCGAAAACCACGGCGATGCGCGACGGCGTCGGCGCCAGTTCCGTGTTGCTGCCTGTCGGCCCATGGCCCCGCCTGCTCGATTTTCTCGTGGAGCGATTTGCCGCGATCAGCGCCGACGTCTGGCGCGCGCGCATGCAACGCGGGCTTGTGCTCGACGCAGCCGGCAATCCGCTGGCACCTGACGCAGCGTACGTCGCGGGCGCGACCATTCATTACTACCGTGAACTCGAGCACGAACACGAAATCCCGTTCGAGGCGCAGGTCTTGTATCGCGATGCGCATCTGTTGATCGCCGACAAGCCGCACTTCCTGCCGGTCGTGCCTTCCGGGCGCTTCGTGCAGCAGACCCTGCTGGTCCGCCTCAAGCGGGAAACGGGTGTCGACGGTCTGGCGCCGCTGCATCGCATTGATCGCGCGACGGCCGGGCTGGTTGCGTTCTCGCTCGATCCGGCGACGCGAGGGCGCTATCAGTCGCTATTCGCACAACGCAGCATCGAGAAGCGCTACGAAGCACTGGCGCCGAAGTGCGCAGCATGCCGCTTTCCGTTCACGCGGCACACCCGCATCGTGCGCGGCGAGCCTTTCTTCCTGTCTGCCGAAGCTGACGGTGCGCCGAACAGCGAGACCGTGTTCGAATCCGCCGAAGCCGACGGAGCGCTTGCGCTGTATCGCCTGCGTCCGCTCAGTGGCAAGAAACATCAGTTGCGCGTGCACATGGCGGCCATCGGCGTGCCCATCGAAAACGATCCGCTGTATCCAGTGTTGCGCGACGATCTGGCCGACGATTACACGAAGCCGCTGAAGTTGCTCGCGCGGTCGTTGGCGTTTGTCGACCCGCTCAGTGGCGAGCATCGATATTTCGAAAGTCGGCGCACGCTGTGAACCTCGCCGCCACGCGCTGATGCCGGCTCAGTCGGGCAGCGCGCGTCCGCGCGTTTCGATCACCAGCGGCATCAGCAGCAATCCGGCCAGGGGTACGACGCCAATCCAGAACAGCACACCGATCGCGCCGCCAGCGACTTTCGATGCCAGCAGGCCGACCATGAACGGACCGACCGCCGCGATCACGCGGCCGATGTTGTAGCAAAAGCCGGCGCCGGTCGCGCGCAGCCGGGTCGGGAACAGCTCAGGCAGGTAGTACGTGAAACTGCCGAACACGCCGAATACCGACAGGCCGATCAGGAAGTAGCTGTAAAGCCGCATTTGTGGTGGCAGCGGCGCGCCGAAGGTGATGAAGATCGAGAAGGTGGCGACCGCGAAATAGATCGCGAACATCGGCTTGCGGCCGAGTTGCTTGGCAGCGGGAATCGTCAGCAGCGTGCCGAGCAGGCCACCGATGTTGAACACCATGGTCGCGGTGAACTTCCAGTCTTCGACCAGATGCAGCGTGGCCGACTTGTCGAGGCCGCGCAGTGCGGCTTCGGTCTGCGCCAGGCCGGTTGCGAACACCGGCAGAAACGCGTTGCAACTCCACCACGTGATCAATGCGATCACCGCCATCAGAAAGCCGCTCAGCGTGATGCGGCGGAACTGTGGCGAGAACAGCTCGCCGAGTCGTGGTGGCGCGCTGTTTTGCGCAATGCGCGTCCAGCGTTCCGGCTCCTTGACGAACAGGCGCACGCCGAACGCGACTGCGGCCGGAATCAGTCCACACAGAAACACGTAGCGCCATGAGACTTCCGGCTGGTCGACGAACCAGCGACCGGCGATCTGCAGGTTGAGCAGCGTCGCGAGTGTGGTGCCGAACACGGCCGACGTATAGAGCAGCGCGCCGGCCTCGACACGTCGCTTCTCCGGCATCACTTCGGCGACCATCGCTGCGCCCGCGGCCCATTCGCCGCCGATGCCGAGCGAGGCGATGATGCGGAAGCAGACCAGCCACCAGATGTTCGGCGCAAACGCGCAGGCGGCGGTGCCGAGTGCATACATCAGCATCGTGATCAGCATCGTCCGTGTGCGGCCGATGCGATCACCGATGTAACCGAACAGCACGCCGCCAGCGGCCCAGCCGATCAGCAGCAACGAAGTCAGGATGCCGGTCCAGTACAGCGTCGCGTGTTGCGCTTGGGGCGAGCCGATCGGCAATCGCAGCAGCGTTGGCACGCAGTTCGGCGCGACAAAATTGAACAGGATGCTGTCGAACAGATCGAAGCCCCAGCCGAGCCACGCCGCGAACAGGACCAGCCATTGGTAGCGTGTCAGACCGAGCATCGGCTTGTTCTCCTCACGTCTTCTTGTTTTTCTCTCTCATGCGCGCCTCGCGATGACGACGTTGTGCTGATCGCTAGCCTGCGCTGTCCGCGTCCTTCGTCTCATGCGTCAGCCACAGCGCCGCGAACGTCAGCAGCGCCGCGCCGCTGAGGTAATAGCCGACGTATTGCAGGCCGTAATGCCGGGCGAGATACGTGGCGATGTACGGCGCCAGCGACGCGCCGACGATGCCGGCGAGGTTGAACGTCAGCGACGCGCCGGTGTAACGCACCGCGGTCGGGAACAGCTCCGAGAGGATCGTGCCGAGCGGGCCGTAGGTCAGGCCCATCAGCGCCAGGCCGATGACGAGCGTCAGTGTCATGCCGGGCACGCCGCTGCCGAACAGCGGCGCGAGGACCAGCCCGAATGCGGCGATCGCCGCGCTGACCCACAGCAGCGTGCGGCGCCGGCCGTGACGGTCGGCGAGTTTCGCCGACCACGGAATCGTCGCGGCGAAGAACAGGATGCCGAACAGCTGGATCATCAGGAATTGCTGGCGCGGATAGCCGAGCGCGTTCGTGCCCCACGACAGCGTGAACACCGTCATCAGGTAGAACAGCACGAAGGTCGCGACCGACATCATCGTGCCGAGCACGAGCGCCTTCGGATGATCGCGCAGCACGCTCATCATCGGCATGCGCACGCGTTCCTGTTGCTCGATCGCCTTCTGGAACGCGGGCGTCTCCTGGATGCGCAGTCGCACATACAGGCCCATGAATACCAGCAGCGAACTGGCGAGAAACGGAATGCGCCAGCCGAAATTGAAGAATTGCGCGTCGCTCAGTGTTTCCGACAACAACAGGAACACGCCGCCGGAGCAGATGAAGCCGAGCGGCGCGCCCAGTTGGGGGAACATGCCGTACCAGGCGCGCTTGCCCGGTGGTGCGTTCTCGGTGGCGAGCAGTACCGCGCCGCCCCATTCACCGCCCAGACCCAGGCCCTGACCGAAGCGGCACAGCGCCAGCAGCAGCGGTGCCAGCGTGCCGATCTGCGCGTAGGTCGGCAACACGCCGAGCGCGACGGTCGACAGGCCCATCGTCAGCAGCGCGGCGACCAGTGTCGCCTTGCGGCCGATGCGATCGCCGAAGTGGCCGAACAGCGCCGAGCCGATCGGCCGTGCGAAGAAGGCGATCGCGAACGTCGCCAGCGATTGCAGCACCGCGGCCGCCGGGTCTCCAGCCGGGAAGAACAGCTTCGGAAACACCAGCACCGCAGCGGTCGCGTAAATGTAGAAATCGAAGAACTCGATCGTCGTGCCGATCATGCTCGCGAACAGCACGCGGCGCGGAGAGTTGCCCGCAACCGCCGCTGCGATCGTATTGTTCATCGTTGCCCCCAAGGTGTCGCGGCCGCTGCGCTGGCGACGCGTGAATGCGGCGAATTGTGCGGCAGGACTTGCCATGGCGCTAGACTTCCTCGCGAGTGCAACCGGAGGACGTGCCATGAAAACATCAATCATCTGTGCCGCAGTGGTGGGCGCCGCGTTGCTGACCGCCTGCCATCCGAAGGAGCAGCCGGAGCGCGTTGACCAGCCGCAGCAGGGCCGTGACGAAACGCAGGGCATCCGCAACACCGAAGCGATCGGCTACGCCGGCAACGCGATCGGCGACAAGGTTGATGCAGCGCTCGATGCCAACGATCAGGCCAAGCAGAAAATGGACGACGCGATCGACGTGCAAACGCAGTAGCGGTGTTACAGCGACGGCGGTGTGTGCTCGCGGTGATAGGCGAGGACGCGGCGGTACTGTTCCGGGTCCTTGATGTGCACAACGTCACCTTCGCGCGGAAAACTCCAGTCGTACAGGCGCGACAGCCAGAAGCGCAATGCCGCGGCGCGCAGCACCAGTGGCCACGCCGCGTGCTCGCTTTCGCTCAGCTCCCGACGTGAGCGGTAGGCGTTGACCATCGCGTTCCAGCGCGCCGGGTTGAGCGTGCCGTCGGGCTCGAAGCACCAATCGTTGACGGTGACGGCGAGGTCGTAGAGCAGCGCGTCATTGCAGGCGTAGTAGAAGTCGATGACGCCGGTCAGGCGATCATCGACGAACAGCACGTTGTCGCGAAACAGGTCGGCGTGGATCACGCCCTGCGGCAAGCTGTCCCAGTCGAGCGACATTTGCTGCGCAAGCTCATCGTCGATCAGTTTGCGGATCGATGCTTCGCGCGTCTTGCGCGCCAGCAGCCGCCCGGTCTGCTCACGCCACAACGCGCCGCGCGAGTTGTCGCAGTGGCCGGCGTATGACTGCGCGGCGACGTGCAGTTCGCCGAGTGCGCGGCCAACCTGACGGCACTGTTCGAGATTGGCGAACAGCACGCTCTGGCCGGTCAGGCGTCGCGTCAGTGCCGCCGGCTTGCCATTGAGCGTGACCAGATTGCCGCCGTCATGGGTGCGCGCCGGCATTGCACTCGGGAAGCCGCGCGACGCAAGGTGATCCATCAAGCCGAGAAAGAACGGCAGGTCCGCATAGTTGAGGCGCTCGAACAAGGTCAGCACCCAGCGGCCGTCCTCGGTATCGACGAAGTAATTGGTGTTCTCCACCCCTTCGCCGATGCCCTGAAAGCCGATCAGCGCGCCGACCGGATATTGCTTCAGGAATTTGCGCAGCTGCGTGTGGCTGACTTTGGTGAAGACGGACATGGGGCGTCGCGGTTGGCTGCTGGCAAATGACGTGGTCGATTCTATCGTCTTGCGTCGTCCGGGAAACGCGACACGCTCTTCGCGCAAGCTGCGAGCGTCGCAACCAGCCTGCGCTGCGTTTCTTCAGCGGCGCCAGAATGCGGGCGTAAAGAGCACCAGCAAGGTGAAGACTTCGAGCCGGCCGACCAGCATCGCGACGATCAGCACCCACTTGCCGAACGTGCCGATGCTCGCGACGCTGGCGACCACGCTGTTGAGTCCGGGGCCGGTATTGTTGATCGCGCCGGCGACCGCCGACAGCGCGGTCAGCGGATCGAGGCCGGTGCCGATCATGATGCAGGTCAGCAGAATGGTGGCACCGATATAGACCGAGAAGAAACCACCGATCGCATACACGACCGCATCTGGCACGACCTTGTTCTCGATCTTGATCGGCACTTCGGCACTCGGGTGGATCAGATGCCGCGTCTCGCGACCGGCCTGCTTGATGAACAGCACCAGCCGGATGACCTTGACGCCGCCGCCGGTACCGCCGGCACAGCCGCCGAAGAACGTGATCAGCACCAGCAGCAGCGGGGTGAACAGTGGCCAGCCGCTCGGGTTGGTGATTGTAAAACCGGTGCTGGTGCCATACGCGATGACCGTGAACAGACCTTCGCGGATGGCGCTGCCCAGGCTGCTGTAGCTGCTGCAGAAGTACAGCGTGGCGCAGACCGTGGAGCCGAGCAGGGCATAGATCGCCAGAAACGCGCGGAACTCGGTGTTGCGCCAGTACTGCGCCAGCGAACGATTGCTCCACGCCAGGTAATGCAGCGCGAAGTTCGACGCACCGATCAGCATGAATGCCATTGCCGCGATCTCGATGCCGAGGCTGTGGAAGTAGCCGATGCTGGCGTCATGTGTGGAGAAACCACCGGTTGCCAATGTCGACATGGCGTGGCAGATCGCGTCGAACGGCGTCATGCCGAGCAGGTAGAACGTGACGGCGCACGCGGCCGTCAGAATCACGTAGATCACCCACAACGCGCGCGCGCTGTGCATGATGCGCGGCGTCAGCTTGTTGTCCTTCATCGGACCTGGTGTCTCGGCCTTGAACAGCTGCATGCCGCCGACGCCGAGCATCGGCAGTACCGCGACCGCGAGCACGATGATGCCCATGCCGCCGAGCCAGTGCAGTTGCGAGCGGTAGTAGAGGATCGCGCGCGGCATCTCGTCGAGGCCGGCAGCGATCGTGGTCGCGCCGGTCGTGGTCAGGCCGGACACGGCTTCGAACAGCGCTTCGGTATAGCTGTGCCAGCCGACGTGCGTCGCCAATAACGGCACGGCGCCGAACGCGGACAGCACCGCCCAGAACAACACGACGACCAGAAAGCCGTCGCGCATCTTCAGATCGCCGCGATGATTGCGAACCGGCCACCAGACCAGCGCGCCGACGCTCAGCGACAGCCCCATGCCTTCAAGAAACGCCACCGTGGTGTCGCCGCCGTAGCAGAGATCGACGAGGATCGGCGGCAGCATCGTCGTCGAGAAGATCATCAGCAGGATGCCGGTGATGCGCTGTACGGCGGCAAAGCGCCGGCGTGGCTGGTGAAGCGGCATGCCGCTCTGGGTCAGCGCGGACCTCATCTACAGCAGCGAAAAGCCGACCTGGAAAAGCTTTTCGACATCGTTGACTTTCTTCTTGTCGACGATGAACAGGATCACATGGTCCTCGGCCTCGACCACGGTATCGTGATGCGCAATGATGACGTCGTCGCCTCGCACGACGGCGCCGATCGTGGTGCCGGCCGGCAGCTTGATTTCCTCGAGGCGACGGCCGACGACCTTCGAATTATGGCGATCGCCGTGTGCAATGGCCTCGATCGCCTCGGCCGCGCCGCGGCGCAGTGAATGCACGCGCACCACGTCGCCGCGCCGCACCCGTGACAGCAGCGCGGAGACAGTCGATTGCTGCGGCGAGATCGCGACGTCGATGCTGCCGCCTTCGACCAGCTCGACGTACGACAAGCGATTGATCAGGCACAGTGCCTTGCGTGCGCCGAGCCGCTTGGCCAGCATCGCCGAAAGAATATTCGCCTCGTCGTCGTTGGTGACCGCGCAGAACACGTCGATGTCCTCGATGTTCTCCTCGCGCAGCAGCGCTTCATTGGCGCCATCGCCGGACAGCACCACGGCATTGCGCAAGTGCTCGGCCAGATAGCCTGCCCGCTCGCGCGAGCGTTCGATCAGCTTGACCTGGATGCGGCTGTCCTCCAGCGCCTTGGCAAGGCGAAAGCCGATGTTGCCGCCGCCGGCAAGCATGACGCGACGCACCGGGCGGTCGAGACGGCGCAGCTCGGCGATGATCTTCGGGGCGTGCGGCGCTGCGGAGACGAAGAACACCTCGTCCTCGGCTTCGATCGTGGTATCGCCTTCCGGAATGATCGGCCGGCCGCGACGGTAGATCGCCGCGACGCGGGCGTCGACACCGGGCAGATGCTGCGGCAGTTCCTTGAGCTGACGTGACACCAGCGGACCGCCGTAGTACGCCCGCACGCCGACCAGCTGTACCTTGCCGTCGGCGAAGTCGACGACCTGCAGCGCGCCCGGATATTCGATCAAGCGTTTGATCTGGTCGGTGACCAGCTGCTCGGGCGAGATATGCATGTCGACCGGCAGTGCGTCGGCGCCGAAAAGCTTGTCCTCGCGCAGATATTCGGTTGCGCGGATACGCGCGATCTTGGTCGGCGTCTTGAACAGCATGTCGGCGATCTTGCATGCCAGCATGTTGGTTTCATCGCTGTCGGTGACGGCGATGATCATGTCGGCGTCGTCCGCACCGGCTTCGCGCAATACCACGGGGTACGAGGCATGGCCCCTGACGGTGCGCAGGTCGAGCCGTTCCTGCAGATCATTGAGCGCGGCGGCGTCGATATCGACGACCGTCACATCATTACGCTCATTGGTGAGGTTTTCGGCCAGCGTGGAGCCGACCTGGCCCGCACCGAGAATGACGATTTTCATGGGCCGCGCACCTTACGCCCCTTGGATGCTGCACCGCAAGATAGGCGATTTCGGTCCATTCAGCAGCACGGGCCAGAAGCACGGGCAGTTTTGTAGGACGTTCCCGATAGATGGATATTTACTATGTCGCTGTCTGGCGACAGCTGACATAGTCGGGCCTCGTCCGTGCTGAGCCTCGTGCTCGCATAGTCGGGGTGCACTTCCTTGCTGCATCGGGGAGTTTGGCGGGCGGTCGTCGCTTCGGGGGAGGCGACGACCGTACCGTTTCCCGCGCTGGACCGTGACCTCGCCACGGCGAGGTTTTTTTATGCGCGGTCGTTGCCGGTCTTGCGCAGCGTGGCGTAATAGAAGCCGTCGTGTGCGACGCTCGGCGCAATCCGCCGGCCGCATGCAGTTGCCTCGCCCCAGGTCGCCGGGATCGGCACCGCCTCGACGTTTTCATGTTCGGCGAGAAAGCGCTGCACGGTGTCGTCACCTTCGCTGCGCAGCATCGAGCAGGTCGCGTATAGCAGCCGGCCGCCCGGCTTGAGCAGGCGCCAGGCACTTTTCAATAGTCGTAACTGTTGGCCCTGCAGGCCGGTGATATCCGTTTCACGGCGCAGCCACTTGATGTCCGGGTGGCGGCGTATCACGCCGGTGCCGGAACACGGCGCATCGAGCAGGATGCGATGGAACGGTTTGCCGTCCCACCAGCGCGCCGGTTCGCCGCCGTCGCCGGCGATCAGCCGCGCCCGGAGTCGTAGACGCTGGAGGTTTTCGTCGACGCGGATCAGCCGCTGCGGGTCGCGGTCCAGTGCGGTCAACTCGACGTCGGCGCGCTCCAGGACATGCGCGGTCTTGCCCCCGGGCGCGGCACAGGCATCGAGCACACGCTGACCGGACTGCAGGTCGAGCAGATCGACCGCCAACTGCGCCGAGGCGTCCTGCACCGAGACCTGGCCACCGTTGAAGCCGGGAATTTTGTCGACCGGCCGCGGCTCGGCCAGCATCACCGCGTCGGGTACGTCGGCGACCGCTTGCGCGGCGATATTCATCTCCGCCAGTCGTTGCAGATAGGCGTCGCGGCTGAGCCGACGCCGGTTGACGCGCAGCGTCAGCGGGCCCTGCGCATTGTTGGCGGCGAGGATCGCCGGCCAGCTGTCG
>DATCXY010000496.1:0-1527 GCA_036570585.1 Solimonas sp.
ACAGCATGGTCTTGAACGACGCCAGATTGGTATTGATCGAACGATTGATGATCTCGGGTGATGAACCGCGCATGTCGATGATCATGCGCTCGCCCTTGACGGTGATCGCCATGTTGAGCTTCAGCAGTGCATTCTCGCGAAGCGTCGAATCGGCGAACGACACGGTGCGTGTCGTGCCATCCGGCAGCTCGCGGATGCGCCGCTTCACTTCCTCGACCACATCTTCGAGATTCTTGCGCAGCGTGATGATCAGCACCTCCTCGCCATGCTCCTCAAGGATGCGCAGCACGCGCTCGCGCAGGCGCAGCACCGAATGCAGCTTGACCTTCATGTCCTCGAACTGCAGTTTCGGATCGCGTACCGAGTTCTGCAGAAAGGTCTGGATGTCGCGTCTGATCTGAAAGTTCTCGACGACGCGAAACGGCGGCATCTTCAGACCTTCGTCGTATTTACTCTCGGCGGCCGCCGGCATGCCGCCCGGTTCGCAGGAACCGTTCTCGCCTTCGTGCACCGTGGCTGATAGCCAGCACACCAGCCGTCCTTTCCAGAACAGCGGCATCATCAGCGACTGGTCGGTATTGTGAATGCCGCCGTAACGCGCATCGTTGTGGATGAAACCGTCACCATCGCGCACGCCCACCGTCGGATCATGCTCCCAGTACTTGCGAATGAATTTGATCGGGTAGTGGCAGCAGGCAGCGAAGCCGACCACGCCGTGCGGCGCGATCATCGACAGGTCGCCGCTGGCGGTGAAGATCGCGGCGACCATGTCGCCCCATTTGGCGCCGGGCGCCGCGCCCATCTGCTCGATCATGGTGTTTCCTTCGTCGAGCGCCGCGAGGATCAGGCCACGCACCTGATTGACGCGATGCGGATCGACCGGCTGCGACAGCAATTCCTGCTCGCGTTCGTCGCGCGCACCGATGCGGTGGTTTTCCATGATCGCCGGGTCCGGACCATAGAACAGCCGGTTCTCGCTGAGGAATTTGTCGAGCAAAGCCTGCTGGTCGGCGGCGACATGCGGATCGTTCATGGCGATGTTCCTCAATGCGTGATGCGAGTGAACCAGACCGCGTTCTGCGCGGCGGCCTGATACCGCCAGCCCGGTTCGATCAGATAGGTGGTGGCGCGGGTCACGACGATCGCCGGCCCGTCGATCGTGGTGCCGGGCGCCAGCGCCTTGTCGTCGTAGATCGCCGTCTGCAGCGCACCGTCATGGCCAACGAAATGGCAGGCCCTTTGCGCCGTTTTCGGCGGAGGCGGCAACGCCGTGCCCGTCGGCTTGATGCCGGCAAACGCAATGCCGGGATGCTCGACATACGAACAGACGCGCAGCGTGTTGATTCGTATGCCTGCTTCCGGCGCCTGGCTGCCCTTGCCAAAACGCTCGCCATAGCGCGCATGGAACTGTTCGATCAATTTCAGCACGTCGTGCGCCGAATGAATGCGCTGCAAGTCGGTGACGACCGCCGTCTGCACACGCTGGTTGCCGTAGCGCATGTCGAGTTCGAGACGGTAACGGATATC
>DATCXY010000497.1:0-2984 GCA_036570585.1 Solimonas sp.
CGCGGCATCACGGAAAGCTTTCTGGCCAATGGCGATCGCGTGCTGATCTGCGGCCGCGGAACGCCGGAATCGCTGCCATCCGTCGGCGACCATCAAGCGGAATTCTTCGCGATCGACATTCGCGACAATGCCGCCGTCGACGCGCTGTTCGCACAGATCGCCGATCGCTACGGCCAGCTCGACGTGCTCGTCAACAATGCCGGTGGCGCGCCGTTCGCGATGGCGGACAAGGCCTCGCCGCGCTTTCATGAAAAGATCTTCGCGCTGAACCTGCTGGCGCCGCTGCATCTGGCGCAGAAAGCCAATGCACTGATGCAGCCCCGGGATGGCGGAACGATCATCTTCATCGGCAGCGTCAGCGCGCTGCGGCCTTCGCCCGGCACCGCCGCGTATGGCGCGGCCAAGGCCGCGACGCTGAGCCTGATGCAGACGCTGGCGGTCGAATGGGCGCCCAAGGTGCGCGTGGTGGCGGTCAGTCCGGGGCCGGTGCACACCGAGCAAAGTCATCTGCACTACGGCGACGACGCCGGCGTTGCCGCGGTCGCCAAGACGATTCCGATGCAGCGCCTCGCCTCGCCTCGCGACATTGGCGATGCCTGCGTCTGGCTTGCTTCCGGGACCGCCGGCTACGTGTCCGGCACCAATCTGATGCTGCACGGCGGCGGCGAACGGCCGGCGTTTCTCGACGCCGCGAACGCCAGGCGCGAATAATCGGATCGATGGGGATCACGGCATGTCCGCAGACCTGCCGTGTTGGGGGGAGCAACGATGCCGCATGCACCACTGAATGCAAGAGCATGGTTCGCCGTACTGGCGATGGCCGGCGCCTGCGTGCTCGGCGGCTGCGGATCTTCGACGCCACCCGACGATCCGGCGACCGGCGCGATCGTCCGCGATGGTGCTGCGCGCTTCACGGTCCTGACGCCGACGCTGATCCGGCTCGAATACGCGGACGACGAACGTTTCGAAGACGGCGCGACGCAGACAGTGCTGTCGCGCGAGCTGCCGGTGCCGGCGTTTCGCACGCATGTCGAGAACGGCGAGCGCATCATCGAGACCGACGCGCTGACGCTGCACTACCGGCGCGGTTCCGGCGCGTTCGGCGATAACAACCTGCGGATCGAACTGACGGTCGGCAACCGCTCGCAGACGGCGCAGCCGCAATGGGGCATGCCGCCCGATGCCGACAATCTCGGCGGCTGGCGGCGCGCGCTCGATAACGAACAGGCGGCAGTGCCGCTGCACGACGGCCTGCTGTCGCGACGCGGCTGGTTCCTGCTCGACGACAGCGTGACCGTGCTGCTGACCGCGGCCGCGCCCGGCTTCGCGCCGCGCCCGGCGCATGGCGGCGCCTATCAGGACGGCTATTTCTTCGGCTACGGACATGACTACGCGCGCGGCCTGCGTGACCTGCGGGCACTGACCGGGCCGGCACCGCTGTTGCCGCGCAAGGCGTTCGGCGTCTGGTTCTCACGCTACTGGGCGTACAGCGCCACGGAACTGGAGACGCTGGTCGCGCAGTTCCGCGCGCAGCAAGTGCCGCTCGACACGCTGTCGCTCGACACCGACTGGAAACGCGTCCACAACGCCGTCGCCTGCGTGGCGTTCGACCTGATCGCCGGCGCGCGACCCGGCGATCCGTGTTCGTGGAACGGCTGGGACTGGAACCGCACGCTGTTTCCCGACCCGCAGGGTTTCGTCGACTGGGCGCATGCACAAGGCCTGGCGCTGGCGCTCAACGTCCATCCGTCAATCGACACGGCCGATCCGCAATACCCGATCGTGCAGGCGCAGGCCGGCGAGCTCGCCGCCGACAGTTCGCTGCCGCCATGTGCGCTGCTGCAGGCCGATCCGCTGCACGGCTGCAAGGTTTTCGACTGGACCGACCCGGCGCAACTCGCCGCGTACTTTGCGCTGCACGAGCCGATCGCCGCGCTCGGCGTCGATTTCTGGTGGCTGGACTGGTGCTGCGACGGCAGCCACGCCGACGCACCGGGTCTGAGCGCCGACACCTGGATCAACGCGCAGTACGCGCAGTTCAACGCCGCGCGCGGCCGTCGCTGGCCGGCGTTCTCGCGGATCGGCGGTTCGCAGCCGGCGGGCGACGCAGTGGCGGCGAACGGCGGCGCCGGCGCGTTCGCCGAACATCGCACGACGATGCATTTCACCGGCGATACCTGCGGAACCTGGGAAATGCTCGCGTTCGAGGCGCGGATGACGGTCGCCGAAGGCAATATCGGCCTGCCGTACGTCACGCATGACATCGGCAGCTTTCTCGGCCCGCCGCTCGCCGGTGGTGTCTGCAACGGCACGCTTGGCCATACCGCGCATCTGCCGGACGATCTTTATCTGCGCTGGCTGCAGTTCGGCGTGTTCCAGCCGCTGCTGCGCCTGCATTCCAGCCACGGCGATCGCTTGCCCTGGGATTACGACGACGCGACCGCGGCGATCGCCGCCGACTTCCTGCGGCTGCGCGAGCGGCTGGTACCGCAGCTCTACAGTCTTGCGCGCGCCAGTTACGACGATGGCCTGCCGATCGCACGCGGGCTGTACCTGCAATGGCCGGAACACGACGCCGCCTACACGTATCCGTCGGAATACCTGCTCGGCGATGCGCTGCTGGTGGCGACCGTCGCCGCCGCCGGCGATCCGGCGACGGTCGACGTCTGGATTCCGCCGGGCGACTGGACGAACTACTTCACCGGCGAAGTCGTCAGCGGTCCGCGCGCGGTGACGCTGAGCGTGCCGCTGGCGCGTTATCCGCTGTTCGCGCGCGCCGGCGCGATCGTGGTCACCCAGCCGGACCTGCCGACCAGCAGCGCCGGTCCGCAGGACGGCTTGACGGTGACGGCCTGGTCTGGCGCGGACGGCCGTTTCGATCTGTACGAGGATGCCGGCGAAGGCCTCGCTTACCGCGACGGCGCTTATCGCCGCACCGCCGTGACGCTGCGCGCGCCGGCGACGGATTGCACGCAGCTGCGCAT
>DATCXY010000498.1:0-7449 GCA_036570585.1 Solimonas sp.
AGCGACGCCGCCGTCATGCAAAGACACGCGAGCAGTGAAGCGAGCAACTCCGGAGTGAAGACGTCGAGCATCAGCGGTGGTCCCCGTCCGACGAAATGAGCGCCATTTGTCGCGCGCAAGTCTAGTGCGATACGCAGTTTGCAGCCGACGCGGCCGGCTCATCGCCGCGAGCTTCCGGCACAGACAGCCAGACGTGCCTGCACAGGCTCCATCGCAGACGTTAAAGTACTGGGCTGAGTCGTAAAATCCCCCGGAGAATATCGTGGAAAGAGAAGAAGCGCAGGTCATCGCCAGCCTGGTCAAGAAGATCGAAGAGCAGCTGATCGAACTGCGCGGCGCCGAGATCGCCAATACGCTGGCGGTGCGCGCGCTGATCGATCGCCATGATGATTCTGCCGAGCTTCGCGCCTCGATTGCGCGTGATCTGGGCGACAGTTGGCCCACCAATCCGGACGCGAGCGATGAAGAACGCGCCTTGCGCAAAGCCGTGCAAAAGACGCTAAAGCAGCTTGGCTCCTGAACGCCGCTGTCGGCAGCACACACATCAGAAAAAGCCCACAGGAGTCGCCGTCAGCGATGTCGAACTACAAATCCCGCGCGCGCCTTGCCGTTGGTGCTGCGATGCTGATCCCGTTATGTGCGTTCGCCGCCCCGGAGACTGACACGGTTGTCGTCACCGCCACACGGCTTCCGGAGTCGAGCTTCGAGGTGCCGGCCTCGATCGACGTCATCAGCGGTGATCGCTTCCGCAATGACACACTGGCGGTGAATCTTTCCGAAGGCTTGTCCGGCGTCGCCGGCTTGTCGGCACGTGATCGACAGAACTATGCGCAGGACACGCAGATTTCGGTGCGCGGCTTCGGCACGCGCGCGAGCTTCGGCATTCGCGGCGTGCGCCTGTTTGCCGACGACATTCCGGCCAGCCAGCCGGACGGCCAGGGACAGATCTCGCATTTCAGCCTGGCCAGCGCCGATCGCGTCGAGGTGCTGCGTGGGCCGTTCTCGGCGCTGTACGGCAACTCGTCCGGCGGCGTGATCCGCATCTTCACGGCCGATGGCCACGATCCGGCCAGCGTCTACGGCGGCTTCGCCGGCGGCAGCTTCGATACCTATCGCACCAACCTCGGCACTCAAGGCAAGTTCGGCATCGCCGATTACAACCTCGCCTATTCCGACTTCCGCACCGAAGGTTTTCGCGATCACAGCGCGGCGCAGCGGCGTTCGTTCAACGGCAAGCTCAATCTGCAATTGAGCGCCGACGATCGGCTCAGCCTCGTGTTCAACGATTTCCGCTCGCCGGAAGCGCTCGATCCGCTGGGCCTGACGCGTGCGCAGTTCGATGAAAAACCCAAGCAGGCCGCGCCGCAAGCCGAGCAATACAACACCCGCAAGCGCATCAAGCAGACGCAGGGTGGCGTCACCTGGTCGCATCAATTCAGCGAAGCGCAGAGCACCGAGTTGATCGGCTATTACGGCTCGCGCGGCATCGTGCAGTACCTTTCGATTCCGCCCGGACCACAGGGCAATCCGACGCACTCGGGCGGCGTCATCGATCTCGGCACCGACTACGGCGGCAGCGAAGCACGCTGGCGCTACCGTGGCGGCGATGCCGAGCGGCCGTGGTCGATCGTTGCGGGCCTGAGCTACGACGACCTGCGCCAGCATCGTCAAGGTTACGAGAATTTCATCGGCACCGACCTCGGCGTACGCGGCGCACAGCGCCGTGACGAGATCGACACCGTCTACAGCTTTGATCAATACCTGCAGGGCAGCTGGCGCTTCGCCGAGCGCTGGGACGCGCAACTCGGCGTGCGTCACAGCCATATCGCATTCAAGTCTGATGATCATTACGTGACGGCCGACAATCCGGACGACAGCGGCAAGACGCACTATTCCGCCACCACCCCGGTCGCCGGCCTGATGTATCGCGCCAGCAAAAATGCACATCTGTACGCCGCATACGGTCGCGGCTTCGAGACGCCGACGTTTGCCGAACTCGCATATCGACCGGATGGCGCCGGCCTGAATTTCGAGCTCAATGCCGCGCGCAGCAACAACGCCGAATTCGGCGCCAAGTTCCGCTTCGGTACCGCAACGCATGCACAGATTGCAGTGTTCGATACCGAAACCCGCAATGAGCTGATCGTCCAGAGCAACAGTGGTGGCCGCACGACGTATGGCAACGCCGGCCGCACCCGTCGTCAAGGTGCAGAGGCGGGGCTGACGACCCAACTTGCCGAGCGTTGGAAGCTGGAATTCGCCTACACATTGCTCAACGCGCGCGTACGCGAGGATTACCAGGCCTGCAGCGGCACACCGTGCACCGCGCTCAACACCACGGTGCAAGCCGGCAAGCGCATTCCCGGCATCGCCGAATCGAATGCGTACGTCGCCTTGAACTGGGGCGGCGAAAGTGGCTGGCATGCCGGCACCAACGTCCGCTATCTGAGCCGTGTCGCGGTCAATGACACCAACAGCGAAGCTGCACCGTCCTATGCGACGGTCGGACTCGATGGCGGCTACGTGTTTGACCTGCCGGCAGTTCGCGTCCGCACTTTCATCAATCTCGACAATCTGCTGGATCGCGACTACGTCGGCTCGGTGATCGTCAACGATGGCAACGGTCGCTACTACGAACCCGGCCCCGGTTTTTCCGTGCTGGCCGGCTTTGGCGTGGAGTGGAAAGTCTGAAGGCCGTCGCAACGGTCGACTATCAAACTGGAATACCCGGCATCATGACAATACCGACCCCCGCCTTCGTCTGGACCGATCGCTACAAGCTCGGTTACGAACGCATGGATGACACGCATCTCGACTTCGTCGAGAAGGTCAACGCACTGCTGGTCGCCGATGACAGCACGCTGCTGGCGCGTCTCGACGATTTCATCATCCATGCCGATGCGCACTTCGGCGAAGAAAAGGAATGGATGGAAACGACCGGCTTCCCGGCCGCCGGCTGCCATAACGACGAACACGCGGCAGTGATGAAGTCCGTGCACGAAGTCCGCGCGCTATTGGCGGCTTCGGCCGATGAGCGTGCGCTGGGCGCGACCCGCTCGCTCGCCCAGGCGCTCGTCGACTGGTTCCCCGGTCACGCGACCTATCTCGACTCCGCGCTGTCGGCATGGATGTGCAAGCGCGTCTACGGCGGCAAGCCGGTCGTCTTCCACAAAGACTGAATCGCAGGCGGCGCCCCGGCACTGAGGCACAGGGCCGTCGCGTGGCCGTGCGTTCTACTTGCGCTTCATCGCATCCAGCAGCGCGGCGCCGAGCGAGCCTTGCTGCGGTTTTGCCACCGGCGGCGGACGATTGCCTCGCCCCGCGTCGCGACCGTTGCGCGCAGATGACGCATCAGCGCGTGCCGCACCGGGCTGACGCGTCGCGCTACCATCATCTTTCTTCATCGACAGCGCGATCCGCTTGCGCTTGGCATCGACATCGACGACGCGCACCTTGACCACGTCGCCCGCCTTGACGACCTCATGCGCATCCTTGATGAAGCGGTCGGCCAGCTGCGAGACATGCACAAGCCCGTCCTGGTGCACGCCGATATCGACGAACGCACCGAATGCGGCGACGTTGGTGACCGTGCCTTCGAGCACCATGCCGGGCTTGAGATCGGCGATCTGCTGGACGTCTTCCGAGAACGTCGCGGTCTTGAATTCCGGACGCGGATCGCGGCCCGGCTTTTCGAGTTCGACGAGGATGTCGCGCACCGTCGGCAGTCCGAAGTGCTCGTCGACGAACTTGCGCGGATCAAGCTCGCGCAAGGTCTTGCTGTCGCCCATCAGCGTGCGCAGATCACGGCCACAGGCGGCGACGATCTTCGCCGCCAGGCCATACGCCTCGGGATGTACCGACGAGGCATCGAGCGGCTCGCCGCCACCGCTGATGCGCAGAAAGCCGGCGCACTGCTCGAACGTCTTCGGCCCGAGTCGAGACACTTCCAGCAACTCGCGCCGGGTCTTGAACGCCCCGGCTTGATCGCGATGCGCGACGATCGCCTCGGCCAGCGAAGCGCCGAGCCCCGACACGCGCGCCAGCAGCGACGCCGACGCGGTATTGAGATCGACACCAACCGCATTGACCGCATCCTCCACCACCGCGTCGAGCATCTTCGCGAGCCGGTACTGATCGACATCATGCTGATACTGGCCGACGCCGATTGCCTTGGGTTCGATCTTGACCAGTTCAGCCAGCGGGTCCTGCAGGCGTCGCGCGATCGACACCGCGCCGCGTATCGACACGTCGAGATTCGGAAACTCGGCAGCCGCGGTCGCCGAGGCCGAGTACACCGACGCGCCGGCTTCGCTGACGACAACCTTGATCGGCTTGGGCGGCGCAAGATCGACGATCAGGTCCGCGACCAGCTTGTCGGTCTCGCGGCTCGCCGTGCCATTGCCGATCGCGATCAGCTCGACCTTGTGCTGCGCGATCAGCCTTGCGATCTCGGCCTGTGCGCCACGCACGTCGTTGCGCGGCTGGAACGGATAAACCGTTGCGGTATCGACCAGCTTGCCGGTGCGATCGACCACCGCCACTTTCACGCCGGTGCGAATGCCCGGATCGAGGCCCATGGTCGCGCGTGCCCCGGCCGGCGCCGCCAACAGCAGATCCTTGAGGTTGCGCGCGAACACGCGGATCGCCTCTTCTTCGGCGCGCTCACGCATTTCCATCATCAAGTCCATCGCCAGGCTGAACGACAGCTTTACGCGCCAGGTCCACTTCGCGACTTCGAGCAACCAGGCATCGGCCGCCGTGCCGCTGACGGGAATCGCGAACGCGTCGGCGATCATTTTCTCGGCCGGCTTCAGTGTCGAGACGTCATCGGCATCGACCTCGATTTCCAGCATCAGGATTTCTTCGTTGCGACCGCGCAACATCGCCAGCGCGCGATGGCTCGGCACGTTTGCCCAGCGCTCGTGATGATCGAAGTAGTCCGAAAATTTGGCACCGGCTTCCTGTTTGCCGTCGATGACTTTCGCGCGCAACGCGGCATGCGACTTCATGTGCGTGCGCAGACGGCCAAGCAGTTCGGCGTTTTCGGCGAAGCGCTCCATCAGGATGTCGCGCGCGCCTTCGAGCGCGGCCTTGGTATCGGCGACTTCACCTTGCACGTATGCGGCAGCAGCCGCGGCCGGCACCAGCGAGCGATCGTCGATCAGCGCATCGGCGAGCGGACCCAGGCCCTTCTCGCGTGCGATCTCGGCGCGCGTGCGCCGCTTCGGTTTGTACGGCAGATACAGGTCTTCCAGTTCGGCCTTGGTCATCACGGCGGCGATCTGCGCTTGCAGCTCGTCCGTCAGCTTGCCTTGCGAGCGGATCGAGTCGAGCACGGTCTCGCGTCGCGATTCGAGTTCGCGCAGATAGCCGAGCCGCTCTTCGAGCGTGCGCAACTGCGTGTCGTCAAGACCACCAGTAACTTCCTTGCGATAGCGCGCGATGAACGGCACGGTCGCGCCTTCGTCAAGCAAACCAATGGCGGCGACGACCTGCGTGGCCTTGGCGGCAATCTCGGTGGCGATGAGCTGGGCAATCTGCTGTTCGACGGACATGCGCGAATCGGATTCCTTTGATGACATGCGCACCGCCGGAACCGCTGGATGCGATCGTGGCTGCACACGGATTTGTGGGGTGGATGACAGGCTCGTGCCTGCGACTTGTTCTGTCGGACCGCTGTTGCGTGCCGGCTTCGAGAAGAGGCAATTTACCATTTCCGTCCGCGTCAGCACGTCCACCGGCGCCGACGGACGGTTGGCCGCAGCCTTGCGCATGACGTGGGCCCGGCGCAAGCTGAATCTACCTGCCTAGAGTGGGAGCAACCATGAACGAGCCAAGTCACACGCCAGCCGAATCCGCATCACCTGCGGGCACGGCAGCGGACGCGCAGCATGCTCATCCATGGCTTGACGCACTCGCTGATTCGTTTCTCATCGAGATCGATGACGCAGCCAGTGACAACAGCGATCCAACGCAATCCGACGAACCGCGGCACTGCACTTTGCAGCTCAATGCCTGGTGGACGCGCCTGATCTAAGCCTGTGCTCTGCGAGGCCGGCTCGCGTGGACCAGCAAGAACTCCATCTGGTCGGCAAGAATTCGCCGGTTCGACAGAATCAGGTACTCGGCGAGATTCGGGATATATGGCACCGCCAGCAGGCGCATATTCGCCTCTTCCGGCGTGCGGTCGTCTTTGCGCTGATTGCAGCTTCGGCACGCCGTCACGCAGTTTTCCCAGATCGACGCACCACCGCGTGAAGCCGGCATCACATGATCGCGGGTCAGCAGATGGGGGGTGAACTGACGCCCGCAATACAGGCAAAGATTGTGGTCACGCTGGAACAGCGTGCGATTGGTCAGCAACGGCACGCCGCGGCCGTGGCGCCGGGAACGATCCGCCACTGCGATGATCGAGCCGATCCGGCAGCTCGAACGCAGCCCGGTGCGCGCATTGGTGCCGCCGAGTATCAGAAAGCGCTCGTCGCCCGCCTCCCAGCGCACAAGCTCCCTCGCATACAGCGTCACCGCTGTGTGCCAGTGAATCCACGAAACCGGCATCCCGCCGGAATCCACTTTCAGGATGGCTGGAATATTGTCCATGTCGTAAATGCGTGCAGACCTGCAACGGAAGCGTTGCGCTTACACACTGCAAAGGTGACATCAGGACGACGATAACTTGCCGGTGACGCGGCGGCAAGCTCTGGCGCTCAGTCGCTTGAGTAAATTGCGGCGCCTTGCACCGGCGTGCATCTGGCCCGCGTCTGCACGCACGATGCGCTTGAAAGTGCCGCCGCCGGCCGCATTTCCACAACATTACTCCGTTCCATACAGGACTGACGAACACCATGCGCATGGACAAACTGACGAGCCGCTTCCAGCAGGCCCTGGCCGATGCCCAGTCGCTGGCCGTGGGCCGCGATCATCCGGCGATCGAGCCATCACATCTGTTGCAGGCGCTGCTCGATCAAGACGGCGGCTCGACACAGCCGCTGCTGCAGAACGCCGGCATCAACATCGACCTGCTGCGCTCGAAGCTGGCGCGGATCATCGACGAACTGCCGAAGCTCGCGAATGCGACCGGCGAGGTCAACGTCTCGCCAGATCTGGCGAAGCTGCTGAACCTGACCGACAAACTCGCGCAACAAAAGAAAGACCAGTTCATTTCGACCGAACTGTTCGTGCTTGCCGCAACTGAAGACAAGGGTGCCGTTGGCGAGGCGCTGCGCGCCACGGGTGCGCGCAAGGAGTTGCTCGACAAGGCGATCGATGCCGTGCGTGGCGGTACGAAGGTCGATTCGGCGACCGCCGAGGAAAACCGCCAGGCGCTGGAGAAATACACGATCGACCTGACCGCGCGCGCGCAGGCCGGCAAGCTCGACCCTGTGATCGGTCGCGACGAGGAAATCCGCCGCGTGATCCAGGTACTGAGCCGCCGCACCAAGAACAATC
>DATCXY010000499.1:0-8810 GCA_036570585.1 Solimonas sp.
GATTGTGCGTCGAGAAGACCACATTGCGACGCAACGATTCGTCGAGTTTGATATGACCGTAACGCGCATGGAAATAATCGGACAGCGTGGCCTGGCCGCCGGCCTGCAGATAATTCGCGGCCCAGTTCTGCATCTCGCGCGACGCGTAGATCCCTTCGCGCGAAATCTCGAGTGCGTGCGCGCTGATGTCAGTCGCGTAGATCCGCGTCCGCTCATAGAGGCCGGCTTCGGTGAGCAGGATCGCCAGTGAATAAATCTCTTCGCCATGCGCGCAGCCGGCCTGCCAGATGTTGATGTGCGGATAGCTGGCGAGCACCGGGAACACGTCGCGGCGCAGGCAGGCGAACACTTCCGGATCACGAAACATGTCGGACACCGGCACCGACAAGCGCGCAATCACGTCGGGAATGCACTCGTCACGATGCAGGACGCGCTCAGTCAGCTGGCTGACATTGGCGAGGCCGAAGTGATCGACCAGCGCCTGCACGCGACGCTTGAACGAGGCACGTGCATATTGTGAGAAATCGTAACCATGGCGCTGCTGCAGCGCGCGTATCAGCAGATCGAGTTCGATGTCGCCGAGCTTCGTCGTGCCCATTCGTCGCTCAGCGTTTGCGCTGCCAGGCGCGCATCATCGACAGCAGCTTGTCAATATCGATCGGCTTGGTCAGGTAGTCGTTGGCGCCGGCTTCCAGGCATTTCTCGCGATCGCCCTTCATTGCCTTGGCGGTGACCGCGATCACCGGCAGCTCGCGCCACTCGGTGCGCTTGCGAATTTCGCGCGTCGCCTGATGGCCGTCCATGCCCGGCATCATCACGTCCATCAACACCCAGTCGATGTCGGCGTGCTGTTCGAGCTGGACGAGCGCCTTGTGGCCATCCTGTGCGACCAGCACGTTCAGGCCACGGCTGCGCAGGGTTTTCGACAGTGCGAAGACATTGCGCATGTCGTCATCGACCACCAGTACGGTGCGGCCGGCAAGATCCGACGGCTGCTGCGCGGTCGAGGTCGGGCTCGACGGTTTTTTAACCGCGTGCAGGAACAGCGAGACTTCATCAAGCAGACGGCCCGGCGAGTGCGTGCCCGTGATCACGATACTGTCGGTGTATTCGCGCAGGCGCAGATCTTCGTCGCGCGTCAGGTCACGCGCCGAATAGATCACCACCGGCGGCAACGGGCCGCGCTGCGCCAGCCGTTCGAGAAATTCGAAGCCACTCGCGTCCGGCAGACTCAGATCGAGAATGATGCAGTCGAACGGCTGTTCGGCGAGCAGTTCCAGGCCGCGTGCTGCGGTCTCGGCTTCGCTCAGGTCGATCGGCTGGCCGGCGAGCAGTCGTGTCACCGCGTGACGCGCGCTGGAGTCGTCTTCGACCACCAGCACCTTGCGGCGCTCACCATCGTCGACCTGCAGCACACGCTGGAACGCAGCGTCGAGGGATTCGCGCGTCGCCGGCTTGGTGATGAAGCCGACGGCGCCCATCGCCAGACCGCGTGAGCTTTCATCATTGGCCGTGACGAAGTGAACGGGGATATGGCGCGTGCCGCTGTCGGCCTTGAGCTGTTCCATCAGGACCCAGCCATTCATGATCGGCAGGTCGACATCGAGAAGTATGCCGCTGGGCCGATAGCGGCGTGCCAGTTCCAGCGCACTTTCGCCGTCGGTCGCGACCAGTACGCGATAACCCTTGCGACGCGTCATGTCGGCGAGAACGCGCGCAAACGCGCCATCGTCCTCGACGACCAGGATGCTGATATCGCCCGGCTGTAGCTGTTCGCGATCATCCGGAATCTGCGCGCGGCGGGCGACGGCGGGCGCGGGCGCCAGAGGCGCAGAAATCGTCACCGGCGCCGGCGAGGCAACGATCGGCTCCGCGACAACTCGAGCGTCTGTCGCGCCTTGTTCGGTGGCGCTGCTGCGGCCGTCTTCCGGCAGCAGCAGCGTGAACTGCGAACCTTCACCGGCGGTGCTGCGCACGACGATATCGCCGCCCAGCATCTTGGCGAGCGCGCGGCTGATCGACAGGCCAAGACCGGTGCCGCCGTAGCGACGGCTGGTGGTGCCGTCGCCCTGTTCGAACGGCTGGAACAGGCGCGCTAGTTTTTCGTCGGGAATGCCGATGCCGGAATCCTGCACGCTGAGCGCGAAGGTTTGCGCGCGCGGCAGCGTGCCGAGCAGCGGCAGTCCATCGTCGGGGCGCGCGATCTTCAGGCGCACGGCGCCAGCATGCGTGAACTTGAATGCGTTGCCGAGCAGGTTGGTGAGGATCTGCGCGAGCTTGGTCGAGTCCGAGTGAAGCTGTGCTGGCAGATCGGCTGCGATGTCGATCGAGAATTCGAGGCCACGGTCGCGCGCCACGCGCCGGAAACCGCGTTCGCAGTTGTCGGCGACGCTGCGCAGCGTGACGTCTTCCCAGCTGACGTCCATACGCCCGGCTTCGATCTTCGACAGATCGAGAATGTCGTTGATCAGGCTCAGCAGATTCTGGCCGCTGTCGTGGACGATCTGCGCCGATTCGACCTGCTCCGCGGTCAGGTTGCCGCTGCCGTTGTCGGCGAGATCCTTGGCGAGGATCAGCAGACTGTTGAGCGGCGTGCGCAGCTCGTGCGACATGTTGGCGAGAAATTCCGACTTGTAGCGGCTGGCCTGTTCGAGATCGCGGTTCTTTCCCTCGAGTTCTTTCTGGAAGTTCAGCAAAGTCTCGTTGAATTCGTTGAGCGCCTGCGTCTTCTCGCCAAGCGTATCGTTGGCCGTGCGCAACTCCTCGGCCTGAACGCGCAGTTCTTCTTCCGACACGCGCAGACGACGGCCCTGTTCTTCGAGCGCCGAATTCTTGGTGCCGAGCGCTTCGTTGGCGGTGCGCAGTTCTTCCTGCTGGACGCGCAGCGCTTCTGCCGAGGCTTGCAGTTCCTCGGCCTGCGCACGCGTTTCTTCGAGCAGGTCGCGCGTACGGATTGCGCTACTGAGCGCTTCCAGCGCCAGTCCTGTCAGTTGTGCCGCCTCATTGAGCAGCTCCTCGGCAGCCTCATCCAGCGGCCTGAAGCTCGCCAGCTCGATCACACCGGCCACACGGTCGATGCCCGGCAGCGGCCATAGCCTGATGCTCGCCGGCGCCGCTTCGCCAAGGCCGGAACCGATGCGCAGATAGTCGGCAGGGATCGGCGACACGTTGATGGCATTGCCGGTGCGAGCGCATTCGGCGGCCAGCCCGTCATGCGTGGTACGCGATTGCTGGCGGCGCTCTTTATAGCCGTAGCCACCGATCGCTTCGACACTCTCATCGTGTACACGAAACATCACGGCGTGGCCGGCACCGACCAGCGGGCACAGATACGCAAGGATGGCGGAGGCGAAACTTGCGTAATCGTGTTGCTGCGACAATTCATTGCTGAGCGCAGCCAGGTGGCGTTTCAACCATTCGCGTTTCTGCACTTCCTGCGATGCATGGCGGAAATCCTCGATCGCGCGCGCAATCGCGCCCACCTCGTCGCCGCGTTCGGTGTGCGGTACTTCGATGCGCAAGTCACCGCCTGTGAGGCGCGCGACCAGGTCAGTGAGATGGCGCATCGGTGTCGCCAGAGTGCGTTGCACCACTGCCAGCGCCAGTGCGCAGAACAGGAAGCCGAGGATCAGCGAGCCGAGCGCCAGCCAGCGGATATTGTCGAGCTGGTCGCTCAGGACATCGTTGCGGATGGCCAGTAATGCGGTTTCCGTGTCGGCGGCCTGCTTGATCTGTGCCTGAATCACGTCGGTGAGCTGTTTGCCCCGGCCGGTGGCAATCAGCGTCGAGGCTTCACCGTTCTGGCCTTCCTGAATCTCGTTGATCTCGACGTTGGCGATTTCCTCCCGCCATTGATCCATCAGCCCGATGATGCGATAGATGCGGGCTTGCTGTTCGGCGTTGTCGCGGGTCGACGTCAGCAGTTCGGCGGCAGTGTGATCGAAGGCTTGCAGGGCAGCTTGATATGGCGGCAAGAACTCTGGCCTGTGGGTCGCGACAAATCCTCTGAGATTGGACTCCTGTCGCAGGACCTGCATCTGCAACTCGTCGGTCAGCGCGCGTACTTCGGTCGTGTGGTCGGTCCAGCCCCGCGCTTCGCGCACCTGCTGCTGGTTGAGCAGGAACGCACCGGACGTCAGCGTGAATAGGCCCATCGTGGTGCCGAGTATCCACAGGGCTTTGGCGCGCAGGCTGCTGTGGGTGAGCAGCTTGCGCGAAATGCCGATCGTGTCAGATGCCATGTGCTTTGCTCATCGAATGGCCGCGCCGGTGCGATTCAGGTTACGACATCCGGCGTGCGGCGGCCCGTCAGTTCCGCGATGCGGGCAAGGCGGTCGATTGCACTGGCCAGCGGTGCGAGTGCTTCCGCGGGTTTCCAGTGCAAGCTGCCGCTGCCATGTGCGTAGCGTTCGAGATAGACACGCAGCGTCGCACCTTTGGTGCCGGTGCCGGACAGCCGCAGCACCGCGCGCGCGTCATCGCCGCAGACGATGCGCAGGCCCTGGTCGCTGGCGATGCTGCCGTCGGTCTTGTCGCGGTAGCTGAAATCGTCGGCAACGGTGACGGTCCAGTCGGCAAATTTCTGGCCGGCCAGTCCGGCCATTGCACCGGCGGCCGCCTGCATCACAGCCTCGGCGTGCGTCGCGCTGAGCTCTTCGTAATCATGGCGCGCGAAGTAATGACGACCGAATCTGGCCCAGTGCGCATAGGCGATCTCGCGCACCGATTTGCCGGTCTCGGCCAGCACGTTGGCCCAGGCCAGCACGGCCCATAGACCATCCTTCTCGCGCGCATGCGACGAGCTGGTGCCGAAGCTTTCTTCACCGCAGATCGTCACCTCGCCGGCGTCGAGCAGATTGCAGAAAAATTTCCAGCCGGTCGGTGTTTCATGCAGCGGCACGTTCAGCGCCTTGGCGACCTGATCGGCCGCACGACAGGTTGGCATTGAACGAGCGATGCCGCGCACGCCGTCACGATAGCCGGGCAGCAGCTGCAGATTGGCGGCGAGCATGGCCAGTGAATCGCCGGGCGAGACGAACAGGCCACGGCCGAGAATCATGTTGCGATCACCGTCGCCATCGCTGGCGGCGATCAGGTCCGGCGCATCCTCTTCGAACGCCAGATCGGCGAGATGTCTGGCATGGATCAGATTGGGGTCGGGGTGGCCGCCGCCAAAGTCTTCCAGCGGCACGGCGTTGAGCACGCTGCCGTTGGCGGCGCCGAGCTGCTCGACGAAGATGCGCTGCGCATACGGACCCGTCACGGCATGCATCGCATCGAAGCGCAGGCGCGCGCCGCGCTTGAGCCAGTCGCGGATGCGGTCGAAGTCGAACAGTTGCTGCATCAGCTGCGCGTAATCGTCAACGCAGTCAATGATCTCGACCACGGTATCGCCGAGCCGCTGCTCGCCGCGGCGGTCGATATCGACGCTGGCACCTTCGAACACGCGATAGTGACTGATGGTCTTGCTGTGTTCGTGCAGGCGTGAGGTCAGGCTGGCGCTGGCCTGGCCGCCGCCGGCGACATTGAACTTGATGCCGAAGTCGCCATCCGGGCCGGCCGGATTGTGGCTGGCAGTCAGCAACAGGCCGCCGGCCGCGTTGCGGACGCGAATCAGATTCGACGCCGCGGGTGTCGACAGCAAGCCGCCCTGGCCGATCACCAGGCGTGCGACACCGTTGGCGGCAGCCAGCGATGCCGCGGTCTGGATCGCATCACGGTTGTGATAGCGACCGTCGCCGCCAATGATCAGCGTATTGCCCTTGAGGTCCGGCACGCAGTCGAAGATCGACTGCAGGTAGTTTTCGAGATAGTGCGGCTGCTGGAACACCGCCACCTTTTTACGCAGACCGGCAGTGCCGGATTTCTGGTCATGATAGGGCCTGGTCGGCAGCTCGCGGACTGGCATTTTATTGTTCCTTCTTTGGTAGGAAGTTGATCGGTATCTTATAGTCGCGACATGCAAGCTACTACGCATCTTTGTCCTTGCTGCGGCAAACCGCGCCGCATCGCGCATCTGCTCGAACTCTACGAGCGGAACTACCGCATGTTGCTGCGCTTGTTGCCGGAACTCGACGGTCAGGCGACCAATCAGCGCACGGTATCGCGCAGCGAGCACGACTGTCCGCTGCATCTGGAAGTGGTCGAGCGTGACCGCTATACGCAGACGGTGCGACTGACCTACGAGTTCACTGACGAGTCCGGTGTGCGTCGCCAGCCCGATCTGTGGGTGCGCCTGTATCGTGATGCGTCGGTGGCCGAAGCCTTGCAGTGCAATCAGCGGCCACCATGGGAAGCCGAAGACGACGCCGACCCGGCCTCGCATGCGTTCCTGTCGGCGCAGTGGCGGCGCAATCTGCTGCTGAACAAGTGGCTGGACTATCTGCTCGAACGCGGTCATGCGTTCGATTCGCAGCCGGCGCTGGAGACGGCGCCGGCGTGACCGCCGACATGCCTCAAGTTTCCGTGAGCTGTTTCGGAAACAGGTAACGCAGCAACTCGCCGCTGTCGGTATCGAGCGCTTGCCATTCCTTTGCCGCGAATGCGAGTTGCACGACCGCGCAGGTCGGCAGATCGTCGAATGGACAGTGGGCGAGGCTGCAGGCCAGTTCGCTCAGGCCCGGATTGTGGCCAAACAGCATGATGTGGAAATCATCGTTGTCGAAGCCGCGCAACAGACGCATCAGCGTACTCAGCGATGCTTCGTAGATGCGCGGCTGGATCACGATCTGCTCTTCGTCGATGCCGAACGTCTCGGCGAAACTGCGTGCCGTCGTGATCGCGCGCAGGGCAGGGCTGCTGATGATGCGGTCGGGAATGCCGATGGCATGCTGTGCCCACGCGGCCATTCGTTGTGCGTCGCGCCGGCCGCGTTCGTGCAGCGGCCGTTCAAAATCACTGTGTTCGGCTTCGCCCCAAGACGCCTTGGCGTGGCGGACGATAGTGAGTTTGCGCATGTGTCAGATGAATGGCTTCAATGCGATGAGTCTACGGGGTCGCGACCGGATCCGGCAGGTAGACGTCATAGCGTGCCTGTTTGCCCTTGAGCTGGAATGCCGGCTCGCGTCCCGCCAGAAACGGTGCGTGGCTCGGTCGCTTGACGACGACGCGGCGCCGCGCGATCGCCAGCGCCGGCCGCAGCAGCGTGTCGGCGTCTGGATCGCTGCCGGTCAGCTCGCGCAGGATCTGCATTTCCTTTTGTGGCAGCGCCTGCTTGTCGCGATGGGGATACATCGGATCGAGATGGACAATGTCCCATTGCCGCGCGCCGTCCATCAGCGCGAGCGCGTCACCGGCCTTGAGCTCGACGCGTTGTGCCGAGGCCTGCCATTGCGAATGCGCAAGCGCACGCACATGCGCGTCGAACAGCAGCGCCGCGAACAGTTCCTGGCGTTCGACCATCGTCACCTGTGCGCCGAGGGCGGCGAGCACGAAACCGTCGCGGCCCAGGCCGGCGGTGGCATCGAGTACCGACAGATCCTTGTATTTGTGCAAGCCGATCGCGCGCGCCAGCAGTTGTTGTTTGCCGGCCGCAACCCGGCGCGACATTTCCGCGTCGGTCCAGTCGCAGCGGATCGGCTTGAAGCCCGGATGATGCGGTGCCTGCAGTTCGAGTCCGCCTGCGCGGCGCGCCAGCACAAATGAAAAACCCC
This sequence comes from Solimonas sp., assembly GCA_036570585.1. Classification (GTDB taxonomy): domain Bacteria; phylum Pseudomonadota; class Gammaproteobacteria; order Nevskiales; family Nevskiaceae; genus Solimonas. The sequence continues at coordinate 7,653 of DATCXY010000499.1, forward strand.
GGGCAGCGTCGCCCGGGGTCGTGTCCTGCATGTCGGACAAACTTAGAGCTTGCTGGCGTCGAAGATGCTGGCAATGCGCTGCGCGAGCATCAGGTCGCCTTCGACCTGCAGCTTGCCGGTCATGAACGCGGTCATGCCGTTGAGCTCGCCCTTCATCAGCGCGACCAGGTCTTCGTCTTCCATCGTGATCGCGACATCTGCGTTGGCGGCGGTGCCTTCATTAAGAGTGCAGGCGCCGTCCTTGATCACGGCATTCATCGGCGTCGAGCAATTGAATTGCAGCGTGCAATCCATGCCGCTGGCCTCGCTGGCGTTGAAGGCGGCGGGCAGTTTCTTCAGTACATCGGCAGCAGCGGACATGAAGCTCTCCTGGAAACCATTGAAATAGTGGAGCCGGCATCCTAAGCGCTGCCCGCGTGGCTGTACAACCTGCAAACAGATGAACGGAAAGCGGGCTTACCGCCGGGTCGATGGGGACACGGCAAGTGCCGCCAGCAGTGTCTCGGCGGCGCCTGGATGGAGCAGCACGACATTGACGCTGCTCGCGTAGATGCGGGCGCTTTCGCGCAGCTCAGCGATCGCGCCGGCATCATGTTCATGGTGCAGTACCACGAAGTCACGGCCTTCCCGCCACTGTGAGTTCATGCGCTTGAACAGCCGAAAGCTGGCGCCCTTGGATTGACTGGCGGCGAGGTCGATTTCACGCAGGCTGCGCCATTGCGGGTAAGCCTTCATTCCGATGAAGAAAGCATGAAGTGACCGCGTGCGATCGCAATCGGTTGACTGGCATCGGACTGCCAGCAGCGCACGACGGCCTGCGCGACGCGGCTGCCGAGGCGCGACACGCTGCAGTCGGCGTACAGCGCTTCGGGTCGGCCAGACAACAGGTAATCGATCGCGAAGTCGATGCTCTTCGGCATGCGGTTTTCATCGAGTTGCAGCAGCAGCTGCAGCAAGGCGGTGTTTTCCATGAACGCGGCGGTCACGCCGCCGTGCCAGGCGCGTCGCCGCGGATTGCCGACCAGGCTGTCGCGAAACGGCAGCCGCAGCTGCAGGCGGCCTTCGTGCGTTGCGGCTTCCATGCCGAGAAAGCGCGCATATGGAATCAGCGCGACCAGCGCGCGGTAATCCTGCTGTTCGCGCGCGGCGCGGCGCGCC
>DATCXY010000500.1:0-2755 GCA_036570585.1 Solimonas sp.
CGGTTTCGATCTGCGCCACCGGCGCATCGACGCGGACCGTCACGCCGGCGGCGTCAGCGCCGCGCCGCAAGGCGTCGCTGAGTGCGCCCATGCCGCCCTCGACATAACCCCAGACACCGCGCGCGCCGCCAGCAACGCCCATTACGTGATGCAGCAACACGTAGCCGGTGCCGGCCGCCGACGGCGGCGACATCGCGCCGATGATCGCGTCGGTTGCCAGTGTCGCCTTCAGTGCATCGGATTCGAACCAGCGATCGAGGATCGGCGTCGCCGGACCGGTCAGCAGTTCAAGCGCCGTCGGCAGATCGTCGCCGAGTTTTTTCAGCGCACGATGAAAGCGCAGCGCGCGCCGCAGATTGCGCAGCTGACCAAACAAACCGCGACGACGGATGTTCGCCGGCAGCGGCAGCAACTCCGGTGGAATGTCCTCAAGCACCGGCTCCAGCGCTTCGGCGATACGCGTCAGCCAGGCTTCGTAACGAGGATAGGCCTCGGCATCGCGCGCCGAAAACCTGGCGATCTCGCGTCGGTTCAGTTCTTCGTCCGGCCCCATCAGCAGGCTGCGCCCGTCCGGCAACGGCGTGAACGACGACGGATTGCGTGGCAACACCTTGTAGCCGTATCGCGCGAGCTCAAGCTCGCGCTCGATATCCGGCAGCAGCAGCGAGATCAGATACGACGCGGTCGATGCGCGATAGCCCGGTGCAATTTCCTCGCTGACCGCCGCGCCGCCGACGATGCCACGGCGTTCCAGCACCAGCACCTTCCTGCCGGCGCGCGCCAGATAGCTGGCACAGACCAGGCCGTTATGGCCGGCGCCAATGACGATGACGTCGTAGTCGGATTTCACGGCGCCGCGGCGTTCACTTCGGTGGTCGGCAGTACGAGCCGGCCGATCGCGGTATCGCTGAGGCTGCCGAAGTACAGCGTTCCGCCGATCTCACGAACGCTGGTGATCGGTCCATAAGGTTTGGGCGCGTCGGAATCGACAGGATCGCCACCGTACTGCAGGTCATGCACCCGTTTGCCGTTGAGGTCGAAGGCCAGCACCCAGCTGCGCAACGCGGGTTTCGGCCGCAGGAACTTCGGCAGGCGATACGCCAGCTTGCGCAGTGTCGGCCGATCGGCGATCGCATCGAGCGCGGCGTTGCGCGGCGCGTACAGCGCCTGCCAGACATGGCCGTCGTCGATGCTGAGATTGTCGGGAAAGCCCGGCAGATTGTCGGCGAAGATTTCCTGCTGGCCCGCTCTCACGCCTTTCAGCCAATAACGCCAGATGCGGTATTCATTGGTTTCCGACACCAGCAGATAGCTGGCGCCGGGCCCGACCGCAACGCCGTTGGCGAAGTGCAGCCCCTGCATCAGCGTCTTGGTCTGGCCAGTGGCCGGGTCGTAGCGCAGCAGACGACCGGTATCGCCATGTTCGAGGACATCGACCATCAGCTGGTCGATGCCAAAGCGCGCCGAAGCATCGGTGAAATACAGATACGGATCGACCGGCGATTGCGCGACATCATCGACGAAGCGGAACGGCTTGCCATCGGCGCCGGTACTGAGCACGACGACGCTGCCATCAGCCTTGATCTGCAGCAGGCCCCGGCGCGCATCCGCGACAAACACACCTTTGTCGCCCACGCTGATGCCGAGCGGTCGGCCGCCGGTATTGGCGAGCAGCACGGGATGGGCGCCGTCCTCGTCGAAGCGCATCACGCGGCCGTCGGCATAGCCCGCGTAGATCTGTCCTTTGAGGTCCACTGCAATGCCTTCCGGTCCGATGCCGGTGCCATCGGCAAGGCGCTCGATATTGCGCAGCTGGTCATTGTCTGGATACGCATCGGCGGACGGCGCGGCGGCAGGCTTCCAGATGACCGGTTCAAACGGTACCGGCCAGAGCAGCAGATAGGCGGTGATCAATGCCACGATCACCAGCAATATCCCGAAACGCTTCATGCTTCTTCCCTCTGAAAAGGCACCATCTTGCGAGCACCGCACGAGTTTGCCAAATGATGCCCGCCATCCGTCCCCCGCGGCACGGCAGCGCCGCTACAATGTGCCCATATCTGGCTTGTCCCGGCGTGCCCCCCAGCGCCGCGCTGCCACGGAAGCTGCCGTACGCAAATGGCGGCGCCGCTGATCCGCGTATAAGACGCTGGACGCGTGCCCGCAGCGAAGCAGGAGTCGCGCCACGTGCATCATCGTGCACCTCGCCACCTGTCGTCGCATCGCGGCGGGCTGTTTCCACGCCGAATCCCGATACTCGCAAGGAGTTCCGATGTCACTGAAGAATCCAGTCGAAATGCTGCTGCAGTGGGCCAAGGAACAGCCGAACAAGCCATGGTTGTATCAACCAGCCAACGATACCTGGAAGAAATACACGTTCGCCGAATGCGAAGCCCAGGTGCGGGGCATGGCCACGGCGCTGCGCAAACTCGACCTGCCGCCAGGTTCGCGAATCGCCATTTCCGGCCGCAATACCGCGCACTGGTTTCTTGCCGATCTTGCGATCGCGATGGCCGGCTACATCAGCGTGGGTTTGTATCCGAAGCAGTCCTGTGACGCGGTCAAGTTCATCCTCAAGCATTCGGACACCAAGGCAATCTTCGTCGGGCCAATGCCGGATGCCGATGAATTCATGTCCGCCGTTCCCGAAGGCACGATCCGGATCGGCTTTCCGTACGAGGGGGTCAGCCACTGCGATCATCAGTGGGACGACCTGGTGCGCGCCTCCGAGCCGTTCGCTGGTTACAAGCCACCG
>DATCXY010000501.1:0-17446 GCA_036570585.1 Solimonas sp.
ATGCCAAAGCGATCGTCAGGGTCAGTCATGGCACGTCTCCTGAGGGAACGGATGTCACGATGCGTGTTTTCGTGGTGCTGGCATGGCGTGCATCTTCTTCCGCATGAATGTAGATCGACGTCGTGCCAATGGAGCTGTGGCGCAGGTTCTGCTGAATGTGGTGAATCGGGGTGCCGTCCTCGGCTTGGTGCGTGGCAGCTGTATGCCGCAGCCAATGCGTCGAGGCTCGCCGTACCCGCGCGGCTTTGGCACCGTCCTCCTTTTGCAACGTATCGGCCACGCGTCGGAAGGCGTCCTTGACGATCTGGTAGACCGCGGTAGACGTCAACGGAGATGGCCTTCCGGCGATACCGAGAATGGCCGGTATCTTTCCCTCCATCGCAGGTATTGGTGGCAATCCATAAAAGCGTCGATAGCGTGCGAAATCCTCCATGAGACCATCGCTCAGCGGAATCGTGCCCTCAACGCCACCTTTGCCCACGGTGTGTAGCCACCACCGCCCACGGAGTTGTTGGAAGTCACTTTCGCCGGTGGCCGCCGCTTCGGCGGCCCGCAGGGCGGTTTCATAGAGGAAACGAAGGATCCACCGGACGCGTTCGTAGCGTTGCCGCTCCCTCGAAGTGTCTTGCGGCCAGCCATCGACGATCCGCAGGACGTCCTCCCAGAGAGAGCGGTCCAGATAGCGCTCGATGGCGCGCCGGGTTCCGCGGCGCGCCCGTCGTCGCTGCAGCACAAACGGACTGCCCGCGAGATAGCCGGCGCGTACGAGGTAGTTGAACAGTCCCGCCAGAATGCCCAAGGCCTGGCGGCGGCTGCGCTCGGCCAACGGACCGACGAAGAGTCGCCGATGCTCACCGCGACGAGCCAGGCCGTCGTCGCACCAGGTAGCAGGCGGCTGCGCGAGGAAGGCTTCGTAGGCGATCACGTCCTCGCGAGTGAGACTGGACACCGGCTTGCCCCGTACTTGCGTGGCCCAGAGCAACAGCCGCGTGGCTTCTTTGCGGTAACTGCGGAAGGTGTGTGACGAGTCGTGATATTCCGCCAACCACAAGCCGATCGCGGCCACATCGTCATCGGCCGCAATCTGCCGCGCCACGCCGACCGGCGTGCGATTGGTACCGACGCATCCCGACAAGGCGGGAGGCAGGGCTTGGGGCGACGCCAAAAGACTCAGTACAGGCTCGGTCATGCTTTCCGATGTCAGCGGCCATGGGTAATGCAGCGTACTGCCAAAAGACTTTCGATTAATAGGAATTATCGTAAATTTCATGGATCAATCGTTATGCATATAACGTAATACTGTGATATACACAGTTCATACTCGTCAAAATCGACCCTCTGAGCGACTGGAACTACCCATGAGCCGTGTCAGCGATACCCGTCAACGTACCCGTGAAGCCGCCGCCCAGCTCGTTGCTGGCGCGAAACGGCCGCACGAAATCACCGTTGACCAGATCTATGCCGTCATCCAGCAGGGCAGTCGAACCACCATCAACGATGAGTTGAAACTGTGGAAAGACGAGCGAACGAAGATCGACGCGCTCAGTGCCGACTTGCCACCGGCAGTGGCCGACGCCATGCGCTCGCTGTGGGTCGCCGCCGTGGAACAAGGGGAGCGGGCCTTTACCGAACAGCGTGAGGCAATGGAAGCCGAGCTGAGCTCGATCCAAGTAGAACGCGACGTAGCCACGGCCTCGCGCGAAGCGGCGATGGCCGACGGACAGCAGTTAGTGCAGCAGGTGGCACAGCTCGGCGAGCAGTTGGCCGAACTGCAGCAGCGGCTGGTCAGTGAGAGTGCAACAAAAAACGATGCGCTTGGCCAGATCCGCGGGTTGCAGCAGGAAATCGCCAGTCTACGTACCGAATCCATGCGTCAACAAGAAGCAGCAATCGCCGCCCAGGAGAAGCAATCCACCGAATTTCAGGCTCGTCTTGCCGAGCGTGACCTGGCCTTTCAGACCGAACTCGGTACCACCACTCAGCGACTGGAAGCGGCGCAGGACCATATGCTCCGGCAGATCGATGAAGCACGCGAAGGGCAGCGTCATGCTGAAAGGGCGCTGGCCAAGGCTCAGCGGCGACATGAGGAGCAGCAAACGGAGCTTACCGAATTACGCTTGCGATACCGCGAACAGCTTCAAAAGCTCGAACAGCAGCGCACACAGATCGAAACCCTCACGACCGAACGGCAGACGTTGACGCGGCAGGTACTATCGAACCGGGGGCAAATCGATGGAATGGAACTGGCTTTGCAATTGCTGGCTGCCAAGGCCTCAGGTACAAAGAAAAGCACCGGTGAAACGCGCAAACCTGCCCAGCGGAAGAAACGTGTGGACTCCAAGGGACAGTGACGAAGAGGCATTTTCAATGCCGAGCTTCAGCGTCCGGGAGTTGTTCAGCGTAAGCCACCAGCTCCGCAGAAACTGCTATTACTAGGCTTAATACAGTTACTTAGCTGCATTCCTGCGAAAATTTCTAGAATCCCGGCCGTACCTCACGCTCGGCAACCTCGCTGCACTTTGGCAGGATGACGTTCGCCGCCTGATCGGCTGGTCTTCGGTGTCGCAGTCGGGTTATGCCTTAATGGCAGTCTGTGTAGTCGGCCTAAGCACCTCGGCCTTGCCAGCACTGCTCTTTTTCTTGCTTGGCTATGCCGCAGCGAACCTGGCCGCCTTCGCTGTTGTGGTGCATTTGCGTGGGCGCACTGCGATTGCAGACTACAGTGGGCTTGGCGAAAGCCGTCCGTCTGCGGCGCTCGCACTAACGGTCTCTTTCCTTTCGCTGGTCGGCATCCCACCGTTGGGAGGCTTCCTCGGCAAGCTAATGTTGCTCCGATCGACCATCGAGGCCGGCTATGCTTGGCTTGCGGCCTTCGCGGTCGCCAACACAGTGGTCTCGCTGTTTTATTACCTTCGGGTAATCGGACCGATATACCTTCAGCCGGTCCAATACCCAGCCGCAGTGCTTGGGCGTTGGACGGCGGCCGCCACTTGGCTTGGCATAACAGCAATCATCGGGATTGGAGTCGCTGCCGAAGCCGGGCTTGCCGGCTTTGCCAATAGTGCGCTGCTGCCGTGAAATCTGGAAAAGCGGCACTCGTTTGCTTCGTAGGAGCATTCGTACCGCCGATAGCTGCCGGATTATGGAATGGATCCTTTCAAATCTTGGCCGCGAACCTCGGACTGGCGATTGCTATCAATACGGTATTCCTTGGTCTAGTCGTCTTAGCGATCAGCGCCGGTGGTGGAACAGAGAAGGAAGCGCTTGTGAAGCTGTTCTCGAACTCGCTAGCCGTTGCCTTGCCACTGCTTTCCTCTCTCGTGGCAACTGCCGCCATGCTGACCTATCGGTAGATCATTCGCCAGTAACACCGGATCGGCGGCAGCGCTTGAGAACCAGCAGTACCAAGTAACGGTTGTGCATGTGATGCTCCGTTGCAGCAAAACAGCGCGGCCAGCAGCGGTACGACGAACAGGTGTCGACACGGGCACCGAATGCGGCGCGATCCTCCAGCAGATCGCCGCCGTCCGCGGCGCGGTCAACGGCTTGATGGTCGAAGTGCTCGAAGGCCACCTGCGCGGGCATCTGGCACCGCTTCAGAGTGGAGATGACGGCGACCTTGATGACGTGATCGCGGTGCTGCGTTCTTATTTGAAGTAAGAGGACCGCGGCATGGCCGAGAGGCTGCCGCGGTGTTCTGACCGGCTGCGATCGGTTCACGGCAGCCTCGTTTGCGTCGGGGGATCATCTTCATGGCCGGCATCAATGTCGTGATCGTGTCCCGCGTGTCGCACCGCATCCCACTCGCAGCCCGCTGCTTCCGAACAGGGTTCAAATTCGCATTGCACGGTGATGTGCTCGATATCGAACTGGTCGGACATCTGCTTGCGGACGGCTGCAAGGTATACGTCAGTCTGGGTGTCCGGCAGCAGGACTGCGTGCGCCATCAAACTGGTCTTGCCGCTGCTGAGCGACCAGACATGCAACTCATGCACGTCGCGAACGGACGCATCGGCGCGCATCATTGCTTCGATGCGATCGAGATCAATTCCGCGGGGGACGCCTTCGAGCAGTACGTTCATGCTTTCCTTGAGCAACACGTAGGTCCGTGGCAACACCCATAGGGCGATGGCAATCGCGATCAAGGGATCGATCTGCGTCCATCCGGTGAAGTAGATCAGGAGCGCGCCGACGATGACGCCGAGCGAACCGAGCATGTCGCTCCAGACTTCCAGGTAAGCGCCCTTCATGTTGAGGCTCTTGTCCTTTCCGGTGGCCAGAAGGCGCATCGAAAGGAAATTCACCGCCAGGCCGATTGCCGCAATGATGAGCATCGCCACGGACTCAATCTCGGGTGGCCTCATCAGGCGCTCCCATGCCTCGTAGAGGATGTAGATCGCCACGATGAACAGCATGCCGGCATTGAAAGCCGCGGCGATGATCTCGAAGCGGCTGTATCCGAACGTGCGGCGCCGGTCGGCCGCTTTCTTGCCGAGCCGGATCGCCAGCAGCGCGATCGCCAGTGCGACGGTGTCCGTCAGCATGTGGGCGGCATCCGAAATCAGCGCGAGGCTGCCTGTCAGCAAGCCGCCGAGCGCCTCGGCCACCATGAACGAGCCGGTGAGCCCGAACGCCCACCACATCGTGCGTTCGCTGGCTCCCGCGCCGTGAGCGTGTCCCGTACTCATCGAGTGCCTCCCGTGAAGACAGGCGGTGTTGTTGCCGTTGCGTGCCGATGCATGTGGCCGGCGCTCATTTCGGCGTGTCTCTGGCGGATAACGGCAGGTCGCTCCCGATCGGGATGATCTGCTCTATCGGACTGACGTAGATCATTCCGGACTGGCCCATGCCGATACGGGCATGCGTGCCGATGATGGCCGCAACGGCGGCTACCTCGTGGTCGTCAACCACCAGCGAGAGTCGCGCCTCTGAAATGACCAGGCCGCCGCCATCGATCGAATAGTCCTGCTCGTCCTCGGTGATCGGCTTGAGCATGCCGCGCACGTCCTGCAGCGTCAGATTGCGGTAGCCGGCGTCCGCCAAGGCATCCACTACGGCGGCGGTGCGCACGTGGTGGATGAAGGCTTTGATCAGTTTCATGCGTGGGACTCCTTGATGGGTGCGGCGGATTCGGCCGCCGTTCGGGGCCGCCGCCACGCCAGGCGATAAAGGCCGGGCAGCACCAGCAGCGTCAGCAGGGTCGAGGAAACAATGCCGCCGATGACGACCGTGGCGAGCGGCCTTTGCACCTCGGCGCCGGTGCCGGTATTGAGCGCCATCGGCAGAAAGCCAAGCGCTGCGACCATCGCCACCATCAGGATCGGTCGCAGGCGCAGCATGGCGCCTTCGCGGATGGCGGCTTCGATGTCATCGCCGTTCGCGAGTCGCTCGCGGATCGCCGACACCATCACCACGCCGGTCAGCACCGCGACACCGGACAGCGTGATGAAGCCGACGCCGGCGGTGATCGACAGCGGGATGCCGCGCAGCCAGAGCGCCACGACACCGCCGGTCAGGGCCAGCGGCACGCCGCTGAACACCAAGGCTGCATCCTTGGCGGAGCCGAACGTCAGCAACAGCAGCGCGAAGATCATGGCCAGCGTCACCGGCACCAGGATGCCCAGACGTTGCGATGCCGATTCGAGCTGCTCGAAGGTGCCGCCATACGACAGCCAGTAACCGGGCGGCAGGTTCACCTGCGCCTCGATCGCCTGCTGCGCCGCTTCGACGAAGCTGCCGAGGTCGCGGCCGCGAACGTTCGCGGAGACCACGAGGCGGCGCTTGCCATTCTCGCGGCTGATCTGGTTGGGGCCTGGCGCGATTTTCAGCGTCGCGACCTCGCCCAGCGGGACGAAGCCTCCGGTTGGCAGCATGATCGGCAGACGCTCCAGCGCACCGAGATCGTTGCGCTGCGTTTCCGGCAGGCGGACGACCAGCGAGAAGCGTTGGTCGCCATCGAACAGCTGGCCGGCTTCCTCGCCACCCGTCGCCGCCGACAGCACGTCCTGCACATCGCTGATGTTGAGGCCGTAGCGGTACAGCGCCGCACGGTTCGGTTCGATCGACAGGACCGGCAGGCCGGCGACCTGTTCGACTTTGACGCCTTCGGCACCGGGAATGCCGTTCAGCACCTTGGCGATCGCGTTGCCGGCCTTGAGCAGTTCGTCGAGATTGTCGCCGTAGACCTTGATGCCGAGATCGGAGCGCACGCCGGAGATCAGCTCGTTGAAACGCAACTGGATCGGCTGGCTGATTTCGTAGGCGCTGCCGGGAACGCTGGCGAGCGCCTGTTCGATGTCGGCGACGACTTCGGCCTTCGGTTTCTCAGGATCGGGCCAGTCCTTCTTGTCCTTCAGCATGACGTAGCCGTCGGAGATGTTCGGCGGCATCGGATCGGTCGCGACCTCGGCGGTGCCGACGCGCGAGAAGTAGGTCTTCACCTCGGGAATCTGCTTGACCGAGCGCTCGATCTGGAACTGCATTTCGAGCGATTGCGTCAGGCTGGTGCCGGGGATGCGCAGGGCCTGCACGGCAAGGTCGCCCTCGTCGAGATTCGGGATGAACTCCGAGCCCATGCGCGTCGCCAGCCAGCCGCACAGCACGACGAACAGTACGGCGCCGGCAGCGAAGGCCACGCGCAGGCGCAGCGCCGTCTCCAGCACCGGTCCATACAAGCGTTTTGCGCCGCGCACGATAGCGTTTTCCTTCTCGTCGATCTTGCCGCGCAGCAGCAAGGCCACGGCCGCCGGCACGAAGGTCAGCGACAGGAACAGCGCCGCAAGCAACGCCATGATCACGGCGAGCGCCATCGGCCGGAACATCTTGCCCTCGACGCCGGTCAGCGCCAGGATCGGCAGGTTGACGAGGATGACGACGAGCACGCTGATCAGACTCGGGGTGAACACCTCGCGGGTCGCGGCGAAAACCGTGTGGAAACGCTCGTCGACATTGAGCAGTCGTCCCAGATGGTGCTGGCGCTGCGCGAGCCGCAGGATGCAGTTCTCGACAATGATGACGGCGCCGTCGACGATCAGGCCGAAGTCGAGCGCGCCCAGGCTCATCAGATTGGCGCTGACCCTGGTTTCGACCATCGCGGTCATCAGCATCAGCATCGACAGCGGGATCACCATCGCCGTCAGCAGCGCCGCGCGCACATTGCCAAGCATCAGCAGCAGCACGACGACCACCAGCACCGCACCTTCGAGCAGGTTCTTCTGGACGGTGCGAATCGTCTTGTCGACCAGCACCGTGCGGTCATAGACCGGCTCGACGGTGATGCCTTTCGGTAGTGTCTTGTTGATCTGTTCGAGCTTGGTGGAAACGGCGCCCGAGACGGTCCGGCTGTTTTCGCCGACCAGCATGACCGCGGTGCCCAGCACGGCTTCCTCGCCGTCACGCGTCGCCGCGCCGGTGCGTAACTGCTTGCCGTATGAAACCTCGGCGACATCGCGGACTGTGATCGGAATACCGCCGCGATGCGCGACGATCACCCGCTCGATGCTGCCGAGATCGGACAGCTGCCCCGGCGAGCGAATCAGATACTGTTCGCCGTTCTTCTCGATGTAGCCGGCGCCGACGTTGGCGTTGTTCGCTTCGAGCGCCTTGACGATATCTTCAAAGCTCAGGCCATAGGCCAGCAGCTTCGCCGGGTCGGGCGTGACGTGGAACTGCTTCTCGTAGCCGCCGATGGTGTTGACCTCGGTGACGCCGGACACCTGCCGCAGCTGGGGTCTGATGACCCAGTCCTGCAAGGTGCGCAGCGAAGTCGCGTCATACGGCTGGCCATCGGCCTGGCGGGCATTCGCATCGGCGTGCACGGTGTACATGAAGATTTCGCCAAGACCCGTGGCGATGGGTCCCATTTCCGGATCGATGCCGGCCGGCAACTGGCTCTTCACTTGCTGCAGGCGCTCGTTGACCAGATTGCGCGCGAAATACAGATCCGTGCCGTCGCCGAAGATCACCGTGACCTGCGACAGACCATAGCGCGACAGCGATCGCGTGTACTCGATGTGCGGGAGACCTGCGATCGCCGTTTCGACGAGGTAGGTGATGCGCTGCTCGACTTCGAGCGGCGAATAGCCGGGGGCTGCCGTATTGATCTGCACCTGGACATTGGTGATGTCCGGGACCGCGTCGATCGGCAGACGTTGATAGCTCCAGATGCCGGCAGCTGCCAGCGCCGCGATGAGAAACATCACGACCCAGCGTCTGGCAATGGAGAATCTCAGGAGTGCGTCAATCATGTGTCGGCGCTCCTTTAGTCTTCGTGCTCGGCTTCGCCCTTACCGAGCTCGGCCTTGAGGATGTAGCTGTTCGTCGTCGCGTAACTCTCGCCGGCTTTGATGCCTTCCAGAACCTCGGAGAATTCCGAATCGGACTTGCCCAGGCGGACTGGTTGCGGCATCAGGCCCGCGTCCCTGCGCACGAAGACCACGCTCTGGCCGTCGAGCGACTGCACGGCTGCATTGCGAATGGCCAGCGGCACCTGCGATTCTGACAGCGTGATCTCCGCCGTCACGTACAGGCCCGGCGCCCAGCGGCCGTCCGGATTGTCGAGCAGCGCACGTGCTGTCAGTGTCTGGTTCGAGGCGCTGCCGAACGGCGCAACGTAGACGATGGTGCCATCGGCCGACTTGCCGCTGTCGCCGGCTTTCACCCGTGCGGCCTGACCGACCTTGACCTTGGCCAGATCGCGCGGAAACAGCGACAGCTCGACCCAGACGGTCGACAGGTCGGCGACGGTGAACAGCACCTTGTCGCCGGTCTGCTCGCCGGGATTGGCGATACGATGGGTGACGACGCCGGCCAGCGGCGCAACGACCGAGTAGGTCTGCAGGCTTTCGTTGCTCTCGACGGTGGCCAGCACCTGGCCTTGGCGTACGGTGTCGCCGATGCTGCGATCGACGCTGCGGATCACGCCGGGATAGCGCGCCGCGATGTCCCGCACGCGCTCGGCGTTGGGCACGATGGCACCGTACAGCGACAGGGTCTCGCGGATTTGAGCCGGCCCCGCGACCGAGAAGTCGATCCCGGCGCTGCGCAGCTGCTCGGGCGACAGCTTGATTGCTTCGGGACCGTGTTCGGCTTCGTGCGACTCCGCCGGGCGGGTGGCAGTGGCCGTACCGGACGGTTCCGATCCGCCGCAGGCAACGAGGAAAATCGCAGCCAGAACGGCGGCCGCCGTGATGTTCAGTCGAGTGTTCATTTCGGTTCCAGCGATGAGTGGGTGTCGGGCGCCAGCGGCGCGTTCGTCAGGCGTTCGATCTCGACGCGCAGGCTCTGCGCGTTGCTGCTGGCGTCGATCAACGCAGCCCGCAGCGCCAGAAATTCGCGCTGGGCGTCGACCAGTTCGATGTAGCTGTAGCGGCCGCGGTCGTAGGCGTACTGCGTTTCGCGCAGCGCCTCGGATGTGCGCGGCAGGATGTCGTCGCGCAGGGTCTGCGCTTCGTCGAGCGCAGCGCCAAGTTCGCGATGCAACTCATACAGGGTGGCCTTGGCCTTGACCTCGGCGACGCGCCGCCCGGCATCGACGAGTTCGCGGTTGGCTTGCGCCTCTTCGAGGTAACTCCGCGCCCGGCTGCCGCTGAACAGCGGCATCGAGAACGAGGCAACCAGCGCTTCGTCGCGGCTGCCCTGCAGGCGGCGCAAACCGACGCCGACATCGACGTCCGGGCGGCGCAGCGTCGCGGCCAGCCGCAGATCGGCATCGGCCAGACGGGCTTGAGAGGCAAAGCGCAAGAAGTCCGGATTGCGCTCGATGCGGGTGATCAGCTCGTCGAAATCCGTTGGTGGCGGCAGCTGGTAAAGGTCGGCAGCCGCACGGCCCATTATCTGGTTGTCGAGTACGGGTTGCGATTCACCCCACATCGCCGCAAGCTGCTTGCGTGCGGTGTCGAGCTGCACGATGGCACGGCGCTCGTCGAGCCGCGCACGATCAAGACCGATGCTGGCGCGATCGAGTTCGGCGTGTGGTGACTTGGCGGCATCGACGCGCGTGCGGGCGCCGGACACGGTCTTCTCTGCGAGCTTCAAGGCCTCGCGCGCCAGCGCCAGCTGCTCCTGACGCGTGGCGACGGTGATGAAGCGCCGCGTCACCTCGGCCAACACGTCCAGCTGTCGCGCCTGGCGGTCGATCGCCAGCACGTCGCGCTGCGCCTGCGCGCTGGCGATGCGCGCGCCGCGTTTGCCGCCGAGTTCGATCACCTGCGACAGCGCGAAGGTGAACTCGGCGCTATCGGCGCCGCGCGTCTCGCCGGTGCCGAGGATGTTCTCGACGTCGACGGAAACGGTCGGCGCCGGCCGCAGGCGTGCCTGCTCGACGCGCGCATCCTGCGCACGGAATTCGAAGGCGAAAGTCTGCAACTCCGGATTGCCGGCCAGCGTCGCATCGATCGCGCGGCGCAAAGTCAACGGCGACTCGTCTGCCGCGACAACGGCGGTACTGAAACTGGTCATCGCGACCAGGCACACGCTCAAAGCGCATGCGTGAAACCACTTCATGGAATTCTCCCGCGTCGACGCGCCAGGAGCGCGTCGACGTTGATGACTGCCGCCGGAGCCCTATGGCGGGCTCGCGACGGCCGGACGGTGCATTACGTCAGTGGGAGAACAGCGAAGGCGGTCCGCAGCTGGGCGGACGCAGATGCGACGGCGCTCGATGGTCCGTCGCAACGAGAAGAACAAACGATTCACGGCGCTTCGGCCGCAACAGCAGCAAGCAGAGCGTGGCGATGAGGAGCAGAGGCAGATCGACGGACAACTGACCGGACTTCGAGAGCGTCTGCTCGCCGAGCAGGATATCGACGTCGTGGTGCGGCGCGTCCATGCCGGCGTCATGGCGCATGTCGAAGCCGTCCATCACATGCAGCGACGCGCGCGGTTCGCTTCCGTCGAGACAGAAGTGCATATGCGCCCCGCTCACGCGCGCGACGAGCACGCTGACGCAGAGCAGCGTCAGCAGCACGTAGCGGAGGGCGGGATTCAGGCGCATGACTTGAGGGTATCAGATGATCGGGCTGTCGGTGACGGGCTGATTCGATCTTCACTTGCGAGCGGCGGACGCCGCACGCTGGTTGTAGAGGAAGCCCGCGATCAGGATGCCCAGACACGCGAACTGCGCGACGAGGCCCTGCATCGTCGGATAGAACCCGACGAGGTCGAAGCGCGGCAAGGCCAATACCTGCGACGGCAGCACATTGGCCTCTTGCAACGCCGCAATCCCTTTTCCGGTGAGCACGACAGCGAGCACGGCCATCAGGATCGCGCTGACCGAGAAGAACAACCCGATCGGCAGGCGCGTCGAGGCACGAAGCAGCAGCCAAGTGATCACCGCCAGCGTCACTGTCGCGGCAGCGGCACCGGCCAGCACGGCCTGATGGTTGCCCTGCGTCCACAGCGCGACGTAGAACAGGATGGTTTCGAACACCTCGCGATAGACCACCACGAAGGCCAGTACGAACAGAAACCAGCCGGAGCGCCGCGACAAGGCCACACTGACCTTTTCGCGGATGTACTGCTGCCAGGCGCCGGCCTGGCTTTTGCCGTGCATCCAGATGCCGACGAACAGCAACACCGCGGCGGCGAATAGCGAAGCTGCCCCTTCGGTCAGCTCCCGACTGGCGCCGCTGATGGCAACGAGGTAGGTCGCGACACCCCAGGTCGCCACGCCGCCCGCGAGTGCAACCGCTGTACCTGCATGGACATACGGCAGCACTTCGGTGCGCTGGGCCTTGCGCAGGAACGCGATCATCGCCACGACAATCAGCAACGCCTCCAAACCCTCGCGCAAGAGGATGGTGAACGCCCCGGCGAACGAGGACGCGGCACCGGCCTGGGTGCTCAATCGATCCTCCGCTAGCCGAAGCAGATCCTGCAGCGTCTCGATCTGCCGGCCGACTTCGTCAGCGCTTGCACCGGTTCCGATCTTCGAGCGCAGGGCTGTCATCTCGCCCTCGATCTGTCGCAGCAGGTCGGCATCGCGGGCGGCCAGCTGCGGCTCGACCGGCTCGAAGCCGTCGAGGTACGCCGACACCGCCAGGCGCGAGGCGTTTGCCGTGTCGCCCTTGTGGTAGGCGTCCAGCGACGCAGCCAGACGATCATGCGCGAGCCGCAGCACGCCGCTGTCGGAGAGCACGAGCGCCTCGGGATGCCGGCGCAGGTAGGCCGTCAGCGCGTCCGCATTTTCGGAACCCACCTTGCCAGCCAAGGCGGCCGGTGTCAGCGTCGTCAGCGCATCCATGTCCGGCAGCACGCTGTGCAGTGCTGCGTCGTCCTTCCAGAGCGCTTCACCCGCCTCAGCCTGCGGATACGCGAACTGGCCGACAGTGAATGCCAGCGCCCAGCGGTCGGTGTCCGGTAGCTGCGCGAAGCTCGGCATGGCGGTGCCATCCAGTCCTTGTGTGACGACTTGGTAGAGCGCGAACAGGCTCCGTTCACGGGCCCGCGTGACGTCACTGAAGGCGACCGGTTTAGGTTCCAGCTGCCGGGCCAAGGGTCCGTCGCCGTGGCCATCGGCGCCGTGGCAACCGGCACATTGCTCGGCGTACAACTGCTGGCCGCGGGCCAGATTTGGTGGCTGCTTCGGCGACAGCGCGACCGGATAGACGGCGAGGAGCTGTCCGGCCAAGTCGCGCGCGAGGGTGGCAACCTGATTTGCGTCGACACGGTCGGCAATGGCGGTCTGCAGCTGTGCGGCGCCGGCGAGCAGCGCGTCATGCTCCGCGCCGGCCGGTAGCGCATCGATGTTGCGATGAATGGTGGCCGCGAAATCCGTCATCTCCGCGTATTCCTCGGTGCTCTTCACGGCGCCGTCTGCGACCGCACCGCGGTAGTCGACCGCAACGTAGTCCAGCAGGCGCCAGGTGGTTTTCACGTCGGGTGCATCGGCAGCCAACACCGCCATGGACCACAGCAGCAGCACGAGACCACGAATCATCGATGTCACAGTAAATCCTTGTGAGGCGGCGTTCGCGTGACGCCAGTTCTTGGAGACCGCGATGTGCCGCAGGAGCGGATCAGCCCAGCCGTCGGATGGTGGCTGCGATCGACGCACTGGACTGCGTTGATGTCCCGCGCAATTCCTGCCGCGCCTGCCGGATCACGCTGACTGCGGCTGTCAGGCCCAGCGCGCCCATGATGACGGCGACGCCGAGATCGGGCCAAGCCGTCTGCGTACCAAACACGCCGACCGCCGCCAGCATCACCGCGACATTGCCGATCGCGTCGTTGCGCGAGCACAGCCAGACCGAGCGCATGTTGGCGTCGCCGTCCCGGAACGCATAGAGCATGACGGCGACCGCGACATTGACCGCCAATGCCATTGCGCCGACGACACCCATCGTCATCGCTTCGGGAAGGATGCCGGCGAAGGCATTCCAACCGGCCTGGCCAAGAACGTAGATGCCGTAAGCGCCCATGCTGAGGCCCTTGACCAGCGCCGCTCGCGAACGCCAGACCACTGCCATCGACAGCACCGCCAGCGACAGGCCGTAGTTGGCGGCGTCGCCGAAGAAATCGACGGCATCGGCCAGCAGCGACACCGAGTTGGCGTTCCAGCCGGCGACGATTTCGACGCCGAACATTGCCAGGTTGGCGACCAGGGCGATCCACAGCACGCGGCGATAGCGCGGCGGGATCGCGCTGCTGGTGCTGCTACAAACGGAATCAGAACAACAGGCGGACATGGTGGTCTCCGGTCATGGCCCTATTGAACACCCTGTAGTAGCTTTAGGGTCAAGTAACCTGATGAAAAGACCGATGACTACCATACAACTGCGCATCGGCGAACTCGCCGAGCAACTTGAACTGCCGGTCGAGACCATTCGCTACTACGAACGCGAAGGCCTGATGCCGCCGCCGCGGCGTACCGACGGCAACTACCGCGTCTACGATGCACCGCTGGTCGATCGCCTGACTTTCATTCGCAACTGCCGGGCGCTCGACATGACACTCAACGAAATACGTGAGCTGCTGCGGCTCCGCGACGCTCCGGAGCAAGACTGCACTGGCGTGAACGACGTTCTGGACGCGCACATCGATCATGTCTGCGAGCGCATCAATGCGCTGCGGCGGCTGAAGGTGCAGCTGCAGGGCCTGCGCGAGCGCTGTCGACAGGCACACACCGTAGAGGAATGCGAGATTCTCAGTGGCCTTTCCGCGCCCGCGCTGGCCAGCACGCCGCTCGCGTCGCGACATCTGCCGGTGCATGGCCGCAAAGGTTCAAAGCGCTAGGCTGATTGCTGAGGCTCAGCCCGAATTCAAGCCTGCGCGGCAAATCGCTTCTGAATTTTCCACGGCTTGACGAAGGTCATGTAGTTCAACCAGCAAAGAAGACCAACCCCGGCGTATAGCGCGCAGCATTCCAGGCATAGCGTTGGCGACAACCAGATTGGGCCAAGTCACGAGCGCCAACACAGCGGAGCGAACCGAATACTGCGATCTGCATCCAACCCCAAGCAGCTACCCACCGACTCGCGTCGAATTAGATACCCAAAATGGTACTACGAGCGCTTGGCGGAAACGGGCCGAGCCGACGTCGCATCGGGCGCCGCCCTGGATGCACAGAAGCGCATCTACGTCATCGGTTGGTCGTCTTATTCCTACAACGGCGAAGTCATAAAGAACGGTATTGTGCGCCTCAACAGCGATGGCTCAATCGGTACCCGACGCTTGATGCCGCCAAGGCCGACGTGTTTGACTACATCGAGCGATTCCACAATCCTCGGATGCGCCGGAGAGTCGCAAGACAAGATCAGGAGTTTTCAGCTCTTACCTAACCGTCCGTAAAAACGGGGGTGAACCCAACGAAGTGATGATTGACGAAGCCCGAACGTGCGCGAGCGTCATCGAGACTCCTTGCTTTACCGGTCCACAACGTCTGGCCACTGCCGTCACGGATCGATGCATACATTTCTGATTCCATGTCCCCGTACTCCTACCATCGGGTGCTTCGCGCACACTAAAGAATGCGGAAGATCATTGGCACTGAACTGCTCATAGTCAAAGGATGGCGACAACTTACCCTTATCGAGGGTAGGGAAGGGCGTCATTCAGGCGATCTGGCTGACCCGTCGTGCTGCGCAAATTTGTACCAGACGGGGTCGATGCGTGGTTCCCAGCGCCACCATATCGGCACACTGGCCAAGAAACAAAGTGTTAACAACTCGCCGACGGTTCCTTCGCGCGCCGTCAGTTGGCTTCGCCAACGCGACTTACGGTGTCAGTCATCACTAAGCTCAACAATCGAGAAGATCATAAAGTCGTCGAGGGTATCTGCCGCGTCGAACAACTGGTTTGGCGCCAAGCGGACTTGGATCAGGCTGGCTTCAACGCCCTGCTTTGCCTCGGCATCGAGTGCCTCATCGATAGTACGCAGCCAAGCGAAGTGATGATTGACGAAGCCCGAACGTGCGAGAGCATCATCGAGACTCCTTGCCTTACCGGTCCACAACGTCTGGCCACTGCCGTCACGGATCGATGCATACATTTCCGATTCCATGTCCCCGTACTCATACCATTTGGTGCTTCGCGCACACTAAAGAGTGCGGAAGATTATTGATACTGAACTGCTCATAGTCAAAGGATAGCGACAATCGGCCCTAGTCGCAGGTAGGAAAGGGAAGGTGACAGCGACGGTCGCTGCGGTGCCAAAGGCGGACCTGTGCGCATGACTGCCCGCCGCTTGGAATTGACCGTCGACTCCACGGGATATTAGAAGGTGAGCGGCTTCCCGTACGGACGTGTCTTCCAAACATTGGCTGCGAGGTCGGTAAGCATGCGCTGGCGGTCCATGATGGACGCAGCGGTCCATGCGGGAAAAGTCCGGAGGTGCTTGTTGAAGCGATCCGGCTGTGTGTCCCTGCCGACTGCTGTGAGCTCGACCAGCGCCTTCGTCAGGTAGATGAGGGAGTTCTTGTACTTCGGCTTTTTCTGGTCGTAATAGTCGTTGCCGGCGTTGATATTGATCGGAGCCTCTAGCAGCATCAGATTGCCTAGAGACTCTTTGGCCTGTGCATATGGAAGGAAGGCGTTCGTTGCCTCGGCGTCCCATATCTTGTCGTAGCCCTTATTCGGCGTATCCGGAAGGATATGCTCGATGTGGAGGTCGTCGTAATGATCGAGTGCGTGACACGCAACGGCACCCTGGAAGGCCGCATCAGCGACCTGGCTTAGCCGAGCGAGAAAGTATTTCGTACGAAACTTACGCTGGGTGGTCCCGTTAGAGTAGGCCATGAGCGCGGCTTCGAGTTCGCGGGCCTTTGTGTTCATGAAGGACTGCCAGTGTGTCTGGACGAAGGCGTCAATGGCGACTAGTTTCGCCGGCCCATCCGCCATGGACGCAATCTTGCGCATCTCGAGCGCCTGCACGGCGTATTGCTTCTCCAAGTCCTTGGATGGTGTGCCGGTGTACAGGACATAGAAGAGATAGCTCTCAAGCTGCTCGACCATGTGATCGAAGGCTTCGTGGGGAAGGTTGCCGGCGGCGAGTAGGATGACGTTGTGCAGGCTGAAGGCGGCGCCGGTCATGACTCGGAGCCGGTCCAAGGGGCGGCAGTCGGTTCCATCCGGTCGCTTCCTAGCGTTTATGTTCACGTACCACTGCGCGCTGACGACGAGTTCTTGGACGAACTTCATCGGGTCTTTCTTGTACCCCGTGGCATCAATGTTGGACGGGGTGGTGAACCACTCGTAGATCTGATCCTCGCGGACGACATCCTGACCGACCGGGTAGTTGGCCATGATGAAGTAGCGCAGAAAGCGAAGGGGCTTGAGCTTGGCTTTGTCGAGCGGCTTAGTGATCTTCTCCCATTTTCCTTTGAGCTTATCGTAATCATTCTCTGTCACCTCCACGAACAGGAGGTTCTTCAGGAGGTCCATCGCATTAAGACTGACTCCGCGCTCATTGATGGTCTCGAACATCTTGAGCGCCTGTCCGACCTCTGCCGAGATCTGGATGAACTGGACGTTGTTGCCTAAGTAATCGAAGAACGATTGAAGCTGTTCAGACTTCGGAAAATGAAGGTTTAGATAGGCATTGATGCACTCGTACGCGGAGAGTAGGCGATGGGTCGATCCAGCCAAGGCGACGCCTTGGGACGTCAACGCGATTCGGACGGCATTGGTATCGCTCGGCTGCTTGAGCAATTCCCTAAATGTGTCCTCGCCACCCTCATAAAAAGGCACTAACTTCGGCGTCACCGTCGCTTTGCCGCCGGCAAACTTTGCCGAAGAGATAACGCTCTTGAGAGCATCTGCCGTGGCGGCGTCGTTCATATCTGCAACGCGCTGCTGGATAGCCAACATCAGCAGAAAGAGAGTTGTTAGGCGCTGCTGCCCGTCGATGGCGTCTGTTACGTCCCGCTCTAACTCAGCCCCGGCATCCCACCCTATTCCAGGTTGAAATCAGGGGCGTGTCCCACGCTATTCACGGCGGGACACGCCCCTG
>DATCXY010000502.1:0-22791 GCA_036570585.1 Solimonas sp.
GTCAGACCGCATCCGGCCCCGATTCACCGGTGCGGATGCGCACCGTCTGCTCGAGATCGTAGACAAAGATCTTGCCGTCGCCGATCTGACCGGTCTTGGCCGCCTTGAGGATTGCATCGGTCGCCTTTTCCGCCATTTCCGGCGACACCGCGATCTCCAGCTTTACCTTCGGCAGCAGGTCGACGGTGTATTCGGCACCGCGATACAACTCGGTATGGCCTTTCTGGCGTCCGAACCCACGAACCTCGGTCACGGTCATCCCCTGCACGCCGATATCCGCCAGCGCCTCGCGTACGGCATCGAGCTTGAACGGTTTGATGATCGCAATCAGCATTTTCATGGTTGGGCTCCAAAAGGCGTCCGCAAGTTTAGCATTGCGCCGAAACAGCCCATAAGCCGATGGGGCGAATGCCGAAGCACCCGCCCCATTCCACGGTCAGCCCTACACTCAGATGTGGTAGCCCTGCTCGCCGTGCAGCGACACGTCGAGGCCTTCGAACTCCGCCTCTTCGCTGACGCGCAGGCCGCCGCACAACAGCCCGGTGAGCTTGAGCAGCACAAAGCTGCCGACACCCGACCAGACCACTGTCGTGACCACGCCAATCACCTGCACCGCAAACTGCGCACCGAAGCCGTTGTGGCCTTCGGTGCCAACCGTGCCGAAGCCACCGAGCGAAGGCGCCGCGAACACGCCGGTCAGCAGCGCGCCGACGATGCCGCCGATGCCATGCACGCCGAACGCATCGAGCGAATCGTCGTAGCCGAGCTTGTTCTTCAGCTTGGTGGCCGCGAAATAGCAGAGCACGCCAGCCGCAAGGCCGATCGCGATCGCGCCCATCGGACCGGCAGTCCCGGACGCCGGCGTGATCGCCACCAGACCGGCGACCGCGCCGGAGGCGATGCCGAGGATGGTCGGCTTGCCCCCGATCAGCCACTCGGCCAGCATCCAGCCCAGCGCCGCAGCGGCCGTCGCGATCTGCGTCGCCATCATCGCGCTACCGGCGACGCCGTCCGCGGCGAGTTCCGAGCCGGCGTTGAAGCCGAACCAGCCCACCCACAGCATCGCCGCGCCGATCAGCGTGTAGCCGATGTTGTTCGGCTTCATCGCCGTTTCGCCAAAGCCCTTGCGCTTGCCGAGCATCAGCGCGCAAACCAGGCCGGCGACACCGGCATTGATGTGCACGACCGTGCCACCGGCGAAATCGAGGATGCCTTTGGCGCCGAGCCAGCCGCCGCCCCAGACCATGTGGCAGACCGGCACGTAGCAGACCGTCACCCACAGCGCCATGAAGATCATCATCGCCGAGAATTTCATGCGCTCGGCAAATGCGCCGACGATCAGCGCCGGCGTGATGATCGCGAAGGTCATCTGGAAACACATGAACACGCTTTCCGGGATGGTGCCGGACAGCGAGTCCGGCCCTACGCCGCGCATGAACAGCTTGGCGGTGCCGCCGATGATCGCGTTCAGCGGCTCGCTCCCCGGCGTGAGCGCAAGGCTGTAGCCGTAAACCACCCACAGGATCGTGACCAGCGAGGTGATCGCGAAGCACTGCATCATCACGCTGAGCACGTTCTTGGTCCGCACCATGCCCGCGTAGAACAATGCGAGACCCGGAATCGTCATGAACAACACCAGCACCATCGACGTCAGCATCCATGCGGTGTTACCCGAATCGAGCGTTGGCGCGGGCTCCGCGACGGTGGGGGCAGCCTCGGCGACCGCTGCTTCAGCCTCGGGCGCGGCTGCAGTCGGCGTCGCCTCGGTGCTCGCTGGCGCCGACTCGACCGCCGCCGCCTGTGCCGCTTCAGTCTGGGCCGTATTGCCGTCCTGCGCCCAGGTGGCCGGTGCCAGTCCCAGCAGGACCGCAACCATCGCGGTGCTCAAGAGTTTTTTCATCATGTCTGGAATCCCCGTCTTCATTCAGAGCGCGTCTTTGCCGGTTTCGCCGGTGCGGATGCGTATGGCCTGGTCAAGGTCGTAGACGAAAATCTTGCCGTCGCCGATCTTGCCGGTATGAGCCGCCTTGCTGACCGCATCGATCGCGGCATCGAGCTTGTCGTCGGAAACCGCGACTTCGATCTTCACTTTCGGCAGGAAATCGACCACGTACTCGGCCCCGCGATACAACTCGGTATGGCCTTTCTGCCGGCCAAAGCCCTTGACCTCCGTGACCGTGATGCCGGCCACGCCGATGTCCGACAGTGCTTCGCGCACTTCGTCCAGCTTGAACGGCTTGATGATGGCTGCGATTAATTTCATGCAAATCACTCCTGAGTCGGAAAGCGTCGAGACGTCGCGACCGCATCCATCGCGCCGTCCCGCCGCTTCAACGCATGGACCGTGCCATGGCCAAGCCCGGGCTTTTGCGCCGCGCCCGCAGCATTTCGGCGCCAAGCTGGTGCACGCTGCGCGTTATTGGGGCGCAACCGACGCGTCATAATGTCCGGCAGCCCTCCATTGGAAGCGGACGTCATGGAAACACGTGGGATCGAAGACCTCGCCGCCAAGCTCGCCGGGATCCTGCCGCCGGGACTGCGCAGCCTGCGCGGCGAGCTGGAAGACAATTTCCGCGCGGTACTGCGCGCCAATCTCGAGAAGTGGGATCTGGTTTCGCGTGAACGCTTCGACACGCAGGCCGAGCTTCTGGCGCGCACGCAGAAGAAGCTGAAAGCCCTGGAAAAGCGCATCAAGGCGCTCGAACCGCACGACGCTGCGTCGGACTGAACGCTCCCGCAAAGTGCGACGCCGCGCACATCGCGCGCGCGAAGCACGGCTTAGCATGCGGGCATGACGCTCGCGACCGTTTTTGCCCGCGCACAGAACGGCCTGACCGCCGATCTGGTGACCGTCGAGGTCCATCTCGCGCCGGGTCTTCCCGGCCTCAACATCGTGGGTTTGCCGGAAGCCTCCGTGCGCGAGGCCAAGGATCGCGTGCGGGCCGCGATCAGCAACAGCGGCTATCGCTTTCCGCTGCAACGCATCACCTGCAATCTGGCGCCGGCTGATCTGCCCAAGGACGGCTCGCGCTTTGATCTCGCGATCGCGCTCGGCATCCTCGCCGCCTCCCAGCAGATCCCGCGTGAGCCGCTCGATGCGCTCGAAGTGCTCGGCGAGCTGTCGTTATCCGGCGAGATCCGGCCGATCCGCGGCGCCCTGCCCGCCGCACTCAAGGCCAGCGCTGCCGGCCACGCCCTGTTGCTGCCGCTCGCCAATCACGCTGAAGCCCGTCTCGCCCGCGATGCGCGCCTGCATGTCGCACAGGCGCTCGGCACCGTTTGCGCGGAGCTGCATGCCGACACACTCGCCACGGCCGAGGCCGAGCCACTGCCGTGCATCGCACTGAGTGACGATCAGGATCTGGCCGACGTGCGCGGCCAGGCCCCGGCGAAGCGCGCGCTGGAAATTGCCGCGGCTGGCGCGCATTCGCTCCTTCTGATCGGACCGCCAGGCGGTGGCAAATCAATGCTCGCGCACCGCATGCCGGGCATCCTGCCGCCCCTGAGCGAAGCCGAAGCGCTGGAAGTCGCAACGGTCGCGTCGATCGGCAATGGCTTTGATCCGGCGCGCTGGGGACGCCGGCCATTTCGCGCACCGCATCACACCGCCTCCGGCGTCGCCCTGGTCGGCGGCGGTTCGCAACCCAAGCCTGGCGAGATCACGCTCGCACATCATGGCGTGCTGTTTCTCGATGAGTTGCCGGAGTTCGACCGGCGCGTTTTGGAAGTACTGCGCGAGCCGCTGGAGAGCGGCACGATCACGATCTCGCGCGCCGCACGGCAGTCGGACTTTCCGGCCCGCTTCCAACTGGTCGCAGCGATGAACCCGTGCCCCTGCGGGCATCTGGGCGATATTGGCGGCCAGTGCAGCTGCACGCCGGATCAGGTCGCCCGCTACCGCGCGCGCATTTCCGGGCCGCTGCTCGATCGCATCGATCTGCAGCTGTTCATGCCACGCGTCGAACGCGAGCAGTTGTTCAGCAGCGAACGCGCGGAGTCCAGTGCGGCGGTGCGCGAACGTGTGCAACTTGCGCGCAAGCTGCAATTGATGCGGCAGGGCAAGCCGAATGCGCAACTCGGCGTCGCCGAGCTTGGTGAGCACGTTGAACCGAAACCGGACGCCAGCCTGCTGCTGCAACGCGCGATGCAGAAGCTGGGGCTGTCGGCCCGCGGTTATCACCGCATCCTCAAAATCGCACGGACGATCGCCGACCTTGCGCGCAACGAGACGGTCGAGACATCGCATGTCGCCGAGGCGCTGCGTTACCGCGATCTTGCTGCGCAAGCCTGAGTGCGAATCAAGTCGCGCGTCAGGGGCCACATGTCGTGTCCCCTGACGCACCGACGGAAATGCACTTACAGATCGAAGCTCTTCTTCACCCCGATGACCAGCTTCTCATCTTCGTTCTTGAGGTTGGTGCCAACCAGAGCAACGGAGAACGTCAGGCCGCTATCCAGCGTTTTCGCCAGCGTCAGGCTGTAGTCGAGATAGTGCTGATCCGGTGTCGCATCGAATACCGAAACAACGAATGCCTGCGGCCCCTTGCCGACGCTGTAACCCAGCTGCGGCGTCAACGCGAGCGAGTCGCTGATCGCGATCGGATAGTTGGCGGTGATGTACGTGCCATCTTCACCGGTGCCGAAGTAGTTGCCAGTGAAATAGGCCTTCAGACCCGCGCCATAGGCAGTCGCGCCAGCGTAGTACTCGATCGTGTTGGTTTTGGTGTCGTTGCGGTAGTAGTAGAACAGCGCGCCGACATCGAATGCGACCGGTCCGGCATTGAATGTATAGCCGCCGTAGACGTCGGTTTCATACGTGACCTGCGACTGATAGCCCGCGAAATCCGTGTTGGAAATCCAGGTGCCGACATACAGGCCACTGCTGTGCGCATAGTCGAGCCCGCCTTGCACTGCCGCGCCATTGGACTGCTCGACGCCACGGAACATGTATTCGCTGAAGCCCCCAACATTGCCAGTCGCTGCTGCGAGCGCGCTGCCCGAAAATGCTGCTGCGCCGATGACGACCGCACCCAGTACTGAACGCTTGAATTCCATTGTTTGTCTTCCCAAGTGGTTGGATGTTCCGCGTGCACCGTTGCAGGCGGCCCCACGTGGGTCATCGCAAGGCACGTGCCAGCCGAGCATTGCGTGCGACAAATGACATGCGCGCGCCTGCGCAAGCGGGCTGGTGCGCAGTATTGCCGCGCAATCGGCGTGGCGGCGTCCAGACCGCCGGCGCCCTGCGCGCGCACCAAGCTGAAACATGGACCACGTGCCATGCGCGAAAAAGACGCACCAATGAAAACGCCGCCCGAAGGCGGCGCTTTTCCATAGCGGAGCGAATTACAGTCCGGCGTCCTTGAGCATGTGCTCGATCGCACCCTTGAGCTCGTCGTCGCTCAGCGAGGCATCGCCACCGCGCGGCGGCATCGCATTCAGGCCATGGATCGCGATCTTCAACATGCCGTCAACACCACCGGCCGCTTTCAGACGCGCGCCCCATGCAGCCTTGTCGCCGTCCTTGGGCGCACCGAGCACGCCAGCGGCGTGACAACCGGTGCACACCTTGCTGTAAACCTGTTCGCCGGTCATCGCCGGACGCGACGCTTGCTCGGCAGCGGCCAGCTTGACCAGCACCGACGGATCGGTGACCACGTTGGCAACCGGCTTGATGCGCTCTTCGAGGCGCGCCTGCGCCTGCGGCTCCTGATGCTCGTCGCCGGAATCCAGCAGCCGCGCGGCAACCACGCAGACGAAGGCGATGCCGAGCAAGACGCCGAGCACCATACCGAAATTGACGAAGAACACTTGGTCGTGGTTCTTGGGCTCCACTGACGACTCCTGACCGGCCGGGAATTTGGCGCGCAAGTATAACGGCTTGCCCCAACACGCGACTATGCGAACCGCTGCCGGTGAACGCGGACGCATGTCGCATGTTTAAACTTGTCGGCCATGACGTCCGATCCGTCCAGCAGCCTTATCCTGTTTGCAGCATTGCTGTTCCTCGTCAGCATCCTGGCGACTGTGGTCACGCCGCGCGTCGGCGTACCTTTGCTGCTGGTGTTTCTGGTGATCGGCATGTTGGCCGGCGAGGACGGCCCCGGCGGTATTCATTTTCAGGACTATTCGCTCGCCAATCTCGCGGTCACGGCGGCACTGGCGGTGGTGCTGTTCGACGGCGGCCTGCGCACGCGGATTCAGAGCTTCCGTACCGGCCTGCGCCCGGCGCTGGTGCTGTCCACGGCCGGCGTGCTGATTACCGCCGGCATCACGGCCCTGTTCTGTACCTGGCTGCTCGACCTGTCGCTGGCCGAAGGTTTCTTGATCGGCGCGATCGTCGGTTCGACCGATGCCGCGGCGGTATTCTCGCTGCTCGGCACCAACGCGACCGCGCTGAACGAGCGTGTCGCCTCCGCACTGGAAATCGAGTCCGGCACCAATGATCCGTTCGCGATTTTCCTGACGCTGGCGACGATCGCGTACCTGCAGGCACCCGAGACCTTCGGATTCCTCGATGCGCTGAAGATGCTCGGCTGGCAGATGCTGGCCGGCGCCGGCGGGGGTCTGGGCGGCGGCTGGCTGCTGGTGCGCGCGCTCAATCGACTGAGGCTCGGCGATTCGATGTATCCGCTGCTCGCGCTCTTCGGCGGTCTGACGATCTTCGGCGTCACCGCACTGGTCGGGGGCAGCGGCTTTCTCGCGGTCTATCTTGCCGGCATCGTGCTCGGCAACCGTTCCTTGCGCGCCGCCGCCAGCATCCGCCGTTTCCACAACGGCATCGCGTGGATGGGCCAGATCGGCATGTTCGTCATCCTCGGTCTGCTCGCATCACCGCATCAACTGCTCGCGGTGCTGGTACCGGGCCTGCTGATCTCGGCTGCGCTGATACTGGTCGCGCGGCCGGTCGCCGTGTTCGCGTGCCTGCTGCCGTTCCGGTTCCGCTGGCGCGAGCAGTTGTACATCGCGTGGATCGGCCTGCGCGGTTCGGTCCCGATCGTGCTGGCAACCTACCCGTGGCTGGCCGGGCTGGAGAACGCGCAGTTGTTCTTCAATATCGCGTTCTTCATCGTGCTCGTGTCGCTGGTCGTACAGGGTTGGAGCGTGGCGCCAGCCGCCCGGCTGCTCGGCCTGCGCGTGCCCAACACCTCGGCGCGAGTGCATCGTGTCGACATCGACCT
The DNA here is from genome assembly GCA_036570585.1 of Solimonas sp. Lineage (GTDB taxonomy): Bacteria > Pseudomonadota > Gammaproteobacteria > Nevskiales > Nevskiaceae > Solimonas. The sequence continues at coordinate 7,179 of DATCXY010000502.1, forward strand.
GCCCGGTCAGCGCGGCTACGAGGTCGTCAGCTATCGCGTGCCCGCACAAAGCCAGCTGATCGGCGTGCGGCCGAAAGCACTGCCGATGCCCGATGTGTCGCGCGTGATCTGCATCGCGCGCGGCGGCAAGCTCCTGCATTACCGTGAGTGGGGCGAGCTGCAGGCGCATGACTATGTCTCGCTGCTCACCGCGCAGAGCCAGCTCGATGCACTCGACCGTATCTTCGAATCGCTGCAGTTGCCGTCGCAACCGCTGACGCGACGTTACTTCGGCGACTTCACCATCGATGGCGACGCCTCGGTCGCTGCCCTGTGCGAGAGCTATGGCTTGCCGCTGACGGAGGCGAATCACGACAAGACCGTTTCGCAGCTGCTGCGAACACATCTGCCGCACCCGGTGGTCGGTGATCGCTTGCGTCTCGGCAATATTCAGCTGGTCATCAAGAGCATCGACGGCGACGAGCCGACGCGTATCGGCTTGCGCCTGCCTGATTGAGACGAGCCCACGGCGATGGCGTACGCGCGTCGTTCACCCGGCAGCCAGCCGGCTTGTGCTCGTCGTCGTTTCTGTTACACAATCGTGACTCCACACCAATTTCGGCCCGCGGCGAAGGATGCCGCTGGACTATCTGGGGGAGAGAAAGACCCGGGAGACACGCATCAATGCGGCCCTGGATCTGCAAAAGCCGCTCGCAAAAAGAAAACCCCCCGATGAGTCGAAGGGTAAATGCGAGAAAGGCGCTTGGCCTTTCTGGAGGAGATCGGTCACACCCGGTAACGCTATTCGGCTTGCCGGGTTTTTTGTCGCGGGTCGATGTTGCGATGCAGTATAAAGATAGCTGACCAAACAGTCAATAATGCGTTTGGCTGCGGTCCGCAGCTTGTGACAGCCCGATCGACAGACAGTTCCGAGCGGCAGGGACTTCGCCGGTGCTTACAATGGATGCCCCTCGTTTTGCGGAGTATGTCCATGGCACTTTCGATGTATCAGGCTTCGATCCCGGTATTCGTGCGGATGCTCGGCAACCTGCGGACCCTTCTTGAAAAAGGCGGTTCGTACGCCGAAGCCCGCAAGTTCGATGCGACCCTGCTCGCCGACAGCCGCCTGTTTGCCGACATGTTCCCGCTGGTTCGCCAAGTGCAGATCGCGACCGACGGCGCCAAGGGTTGCGCAGCGCGTCTGGCCGGCACCGAAGCACCGAAGTTCGAGGACACCGAGAAAACGCTGCCGGAGATTCTCGCCCGCATCGACAAGACCGTGGCCTTCCTCAACAGTGTCAAGGCCGACCAGGTCGACGGCAGCGAAAGCCGCCCGATCACGCTGCCCCTGCGCAGCGGCGAGCTGAAGTTCGACGGGCAGAGCTTCCTGCTGAACTTTGCGCTGCCGAATTTCTACTTCCACATCACGACGACCTACAACATCCTGCGTCACAACGGCGTCGAGATCGGCAAGATGGATTATCTCGGCCGCAGCTGAGCGCGCCTCATTGCGGAGCCGTCGCCGCAGCCGCGGCGGCGGCAGCTTGCGCTTTTTCATCCTGCAGCCGCGCCTGCAACTGCTTGCGTGCAATCGCCACGTAGGTCTTGCAGGCGCCGGTATCGACGAACGCGGCCGGGTCGCCATGGCTGTCCTGCTGCGCCTCGCGCCGCTGCCAGAATGCCGAAGCGTCCGGATGCGGGGTCAGCAGGATGTCGCAGTCCAATGCCGCAATGGTGCGGAAGCTGTGCTCGAAATCCTTCAGCACTGATGCGTAGCGGTTGTTCGCGCTGAAGTGGAAATCCGGGGCCGAAACCGCAGTCAGGCTGTCGGCGTAGACCATGTCGGCGCAGCGACGGCCCTCGCACGACTTCCAGCTCCAGCTGGTGCCGCCCGGCGTGTGTCCGCCGGTGAAATGCGCGGTCAGGCGCAGATCACCGAGCTTGATCGTTTCACCGTCCGCGACCGTCTGCACGTGCGTGAACGCCGGATAGCCGGGCAACGTGCCGAACTGCGGATCGGCCGTACCCGCACCGCCATTGCGCAGCGCGTCGGCACTCCATGGACTCATCACCACGCGCGCACCGCTTTCGCGGGCGAGTTCGGCAATGCCGCCGGCGTGATCGACATGCGCATGCGAATTGAGAATCAGCTTGACGTCGCCAAGTGCAAAGCCCAGTGCGGCCATGTTGGTCGCGATCAGCGCTGCCGATTCCGGCAAGCCGCCGTCAATCAGCACGTGTCCTTGCGGCGACGTGATCAGGATGCTGCTGAGACCTCGCGCACCGACATAGTAGGTGTTGCCGAAGATCTGGAACGGATCGACCGGCTCATTCCACGTCATGCAGATCGCGCAGCTGTCATCGGCGATGGCGCGCACGCAGCCGAGTGCGAGCAGCACGAACAGCAATGCCCGCGACCTGCCGCGCCAAGATCCTGAGGCCCATCTCCGCCGCCGCGCTGAAGTTCGAAAGTTCATATCGAAACTAAGGATACGGAACTGCGATGCGACGAGCCATCGACGTCGCGCGTGGTGAAATGGCAAGCTGGCCGGAATCCAGTTCCGCAGCCGCGGCGTAGTGCATCAGAAGACCACCGCAGAATGTCGCGGTTGCCGAGCCTTGACTTGATAACACGATCAAAAAAATCCGGACACAATCATCGATCCACATCCGGCCGACCGACCCGCGAACAGGCGCGCTTGCGTCACGAACAATTGCTCGACGAAGCGCTTGAGCAATTTCTCGACAAAGGCTTCGTGATGACGACGATCGACGCGATCGCCGCAGCCGTCGGCATGACCAAGCGCACGGTCTACACCCGCTACCCTGACAAGAACGCCTTGTTCGGCGCTGCGGTGCAACGCGCAATCGAACGCTGGATCATCCCTGCCGAAGTCCTGGATGCACTTGATCCTGATGATCTCGAAGGCACGTTGACGGCCGTCGCAGGCCTGCGCATGCGCAACGCCAACAGTGCCGACGGACTGCGCCTGCAACATATCCTCAGCACCGAGTCGTACCGTTTCCCGGAGATCTTCGCGCAGGCCTACGATCAGGGCACTGTGCCAACGCTCAAGTTCCTGGCCGATCTACTGCGTCGCCACACCCGGACCGGCGCCATCTGCGTCGAACAGCCGGACGTTGCCGCGGTGGCGTTTCTATCGATGGTGATCGGCACGCCGGTTCGCGCTCTGATCTGGGGCAAGAACACCGACGCGAAGCTGCTCGATGAACGCGTGCGTTTCTGCGTGCAGTTGTTTCTCGATGGCGCCCGCGCGCGCCCGACCAACGGTAATGCCAAATCGCTTCGCCGCGCGCGGGTTCGCGCTGCAGTGCGCACGCCGCGGGACTGAACGATGTCGCGCGCGGCGCGGCTGCCGTCGTCGCGATTCTGCGGCCCGCCCGCAGCCGCGACGTTCACAACACCAGCTTGTCGCGAGCCGGCGCCAGCTCGGAAAGTGCATATTGATAGGCCCGGTCGATGATCTCGTCCATGCGTTTCCAGTCGAACAGGCCGATGCGACTCACCGGCATGCGAAGGTAGCGGTCGGCGAGCGCCGCGCGTGCCGCGATGCCGCTTTCACTGGTCAGCGTTGCGGTACGGAACAGGATGGAAAGAAGTCGAGGTGCATCTTCTCCGCGTAGCCCGAACACCGCTTCGGGATCCGGGCCGACGATGCCGGGTGCGGCGATGCCGCCTTCACTGCTGACGTTCGATGCGACGATCGGGCCGCGATCGAGCGCCTGCATGACATCGGTCGGCAAACTGTTGGCGACAGCGCCGTCGGCGTGCAGTTCACCCTCGAAGACCAGCGGCGGCGCCACGCCCGGCACCGCCATGCTGGTCGCGATCCAGAGATGCAACGGGCCGCGATCATGGGTCGCCGAGCATCCCTTGGTCAGATTGGTCGTGACGCAGAAGTACGGCCGTCGCAGCGCCTCGATGCGCTCGTCGCCGAAGATGGCATGCAACTGGCGAACGAATTTGCGACCGCGAATCAGTGACACGGTCGGCAGCACGTAGTCGTTGAGATAGTTGTGGTCGACGAAGGTCTCGCGGGCAAGGCGTCGGATCTCGGGCAAGCTGTGTCCGGACGACATCAGCGCGCCAAAGAATGCGCCCATGCTGGAACCGCCAACCACGTCGATCGGAATGCGCAGATCGTGCAGCGCCTGCAACAGCCCGATATGCGCGAAGCCGCGTGCACCGCCACCGCCCAACACCAGGCCGACGCCGCGCCCGGTCAGCTGCCGGGCGAGACTCGCAAAATCATCGTCGCTGTCCGGTCGCACGTAATAGTGCGCGCCGGCACCGGTCCGCTGCCGCCAGTCGAGCACGTCCGGCGCGGCGCTACCTTCGGCCCGCACCACGACCAGGTCAACCGGGGCGCGGGCGCCGCTGGACTTCAAGGCTGCGATCATCTCGCCATGCGGCTCGCGATCACGCGCATCGATCACCAGCAGGATGCGATCGGCCTGCGCCATGCACCGATGCGCCCAGCGCTGCAAGTTGCCGTCGGCTAGATAGATCGGCTGCACATCGTGCGCTTCGAGTGCATTCAGATATTCGATCAGGCGGCGTTCGGCGACCGCGTCCGTGCGCATTGCCTTGCGATCGTCCGCATCAAACGCCTGCTTGACGACATTCATGTCGACCAGCTGCGTCTGGCCCAGTGTCGACAGACAGCTGTGCAGCCGCTCGGCCACCAACCGTGCCGGCGCCGACGGCGTCGCCGCCACCACCGCCAGGCTATTGCGCCGATGCACGGCGACGTGCGGCTTGAGAGCCGCGTTCTGTCGCAGGCGCCGCGCGATCAGCCGCGTCAGCCGCAGCAGCGCCGCGGGGAACTGCTGGAACGCCTCCAGTACCGTCGGCGCCGGCAGGCGTAGCAACACGCTGTCGCGTACCGCATAGACATCGGCGGTATGCGTCTCGCCGAGTACGACGCTGATTTCGCCAGCCGGCTGCAGCCGCACAATGAGATCGGTCCGGCGGCCGTCCGCGAGGGTCGCCCGCAGACGGCCGGTGGCGACGATATAGAGGTAGTCGGACGGGTGGCCGCGGCCGAACAGCAGCGCCCCGCTACGCACGTCGACAAGGCTTGCCTGCGCGGCGAGCCGATCGAGCGCCGCCGCGTCAAAGCCGGCGAACAATGGGGTCTGCTCGAGGAGCTCACGCGCGTTCATGGTGCCGCAGTCTAGTCGACCAAATCGCCATCATGGGTCGCCATGGGCGCGTCCTATACTGGCTGCCGGCATTCCGGACGCTATCCCGATGATGATCCGTTTTCTCGCGCTGTTTGCGCCCACGACCTTGCTGGCCGCATGTCTCAGCATGCCAACGCTTCCGCAGAACGACGCGGCATGGACCGCGGATCGCTATATCGCCAGTGTCTGGATGCTGCCGGCCGAGGCCGGCCCCGCCTCGCAGCTGACGATGCGGTCGATGGAGATCGATCGACTGCGCGCGCAGATGCAGAACCGCTACGTGGAACTGAAGCCGGAACTCGATGCCGGCGTCATCGGCCTCAGCAGCGACGGCTTCGTCGCCGTTCGTGAGCCGGATCGCGTGCCATTTGCCGATCGACCGCGCTTGCGTGCGCTGGTCGCAAATGAAAACGCCGACCGCAGCGCGCTGTACCGGCAAATCGCCGTCAGCAATGGCGAGCCGGGCTGGCAGACACCGCTGCGTGATGTGTTCGCGCAACGCTGGATCGTGCGCGCGGCGCCGAGCTGGTGGCGTCAGGACGCCAATGAGAACTGGCAGCAGAAACCGCCGCTTCAGCCGTCGCCGGTCGACGAGCGCCAGAACCAGTAGCCCGTCAAGACCAGTATCACCGCGAGCAACAGCCAGCGGCCGCGATGCCGTCGTGTGGCGGGCTCCATGACACCGAGCTGTTCGCCCAGATGCGCATCGAGCAGTTGCAGGTTGCGGCGGTTGGATTTGAACACGAAGTCGGCGAGATCGCCGAGCACCGGCACGATGCCGAGCAGCGCATCGAAGAGGACGTTGCCGATCATTTTCGCCAGCAGTCTGCCCGGCGCGCGCAGGCGCATCGCCTCGACCACCAGCCAGCCGCCGAGCAGCGCGCCGGCCAGATCGCCGACGCCGGGAATCAAGCCGATCAGCGCTTCGATGCCGATCTGCCAGCGCGTGCCGGGCACACCGATGCCACTGTCGAGCAGCCGCGCATAACGACGCAGGCGCTGCCGCGTCGCATCAAGTTCGGTATCGGTCTTGTTCGGACCTGTCATCTTGGCTTCCGGTAAACTTTCGCGATGACGGGGCGAGCAAACGCACACCGTCCTGATGCGGACCGGGCAGCGCAGCCCGCGACGACAATTCTATGGAAGGAGTCGCATGCGCGCTCTGCTGAACAGCGCTCTCTACAGTCTGGTGTGGTGGATGTTCCGGCCGTTCAACGGCCTGGTTCGCTACAAGAGCGCGCCGCAACCGCTGCGCGAAACGCTGAAGATCGACCCGACCAAGCCAGTCGTCTACATCCTTGCCCAGCGCTCATGGGTCGACATGTTCGTCCTCGCGCGCCTGTGCCGCGAGCAGGTATTGCCGCGGCCGAACCGCACCGGCTCGAATTTCCCGACCGTCGAACGGGCGGGCGTGGTCTACATGGACGCGCTGCTGGAAACGCGTCGTCATCCGACCGCACTGAGCCGCTTGATCGAAACCGGCATCGCCACCAAGAGCTTTGAGGCGCAATTGGTGCCCGTGTCGATCTTCTGGGGTCGCGATCCGGGCAAGGAAACCAGCCTGTGGAAGCTGCTGTTCGCCGACAGCGTGCAGGCCGGCCGCGTACAGAAGTTCTTCATCATGCTGTTCAACGGCCGCAATGTGCTCGCCAACTTCGGCCTGCCGTTCTCGTTTCGTGAATATGTCGAGCGCGGCCCGGACGCGACCACCTCGATCCGCAAGCTGACGCGCGTGCTGCACTTCCACTTCCTGCGCGCCCGCACCGCCGCGCTCGGTCCGACGCTGCTGCGTCGCGGCGTCGTGATCGATGGCCTGCTGGAAGCCGAAGGCGTGCAGCGCGCGATCGAACACACTGCCGGCAAGAACGGCATGACGCGCGAAAAGGCCCGCACGCACGCACACAAGTGCGCCGAGGAAATCGCCGCCAACTATTCGACGACCAGCATCAACTTCCTCGAACGCTTCCTGTCGATCGTCGTGTTCAAACGCGTGTTCGCCGGCATCGATGTGCAAGGGCTGGAACGCGTGCGTGAACTCGCCCAGCAGTACGAGCTGGTCTACATGCCATCGCACCGCTCGCACGCCGACTACTTGCTGGTGTCATATTCGCTGTATCGCGCCGGCGTCGCGCCGCCGCATATCGCGGCGGGTGTCAATCTCAATTTCTGGCCGATCGGCGGGCTGCTGCGCCGCTGCGGTGCGTTCTATCTGCGCCGCAGCTTTTCCGGCGACGCGATCTACAGCGCGGTATTCCGCGCGTATGTCGCGGCGTTGATTCGCCGCGGCTATGCGATCGAGTTCTTTCCCGAAGGTGGACGCAGCCGCACCGGCCGTCTGCTGCAACCGAAGACCGGCCTGCTGGCAATGGTCGCCGAAGCCGGCCTGCGCCAGAACACGCGCCGCGTGGCGATGGTGCCGGTCTACATCGGCTACGACCGCGTCTGGGAAGTCGGCAGCTACACCAAGGAATTGCGCGGTGCCGCCAAGAGCAAGGAATCTGCCGAAGGCCTGCTCAAGGCCGGCAAGATTCTCGGCAAGTCGTATGGCAAGCCGTACATCAATTTCGGCGAACCGATCGTGCTGCAGTCGTATGCCGATGCGCACATGCCGGGCTGGCGCACGACGATCGCCGAAGACAGCGAGTCGATGCCGGAGTCCTTCAAGAGCTTCGTGTCCAAACTCGCACTGGAAAACAGCCGCCGCATCAATGCGGCCGCGGTTGCCAATCCGTCGAGCCTCGCGGCTGTCGCGCTATTGGCCTCGCCACAGCGCGTCGTTGCGCACGAAGAACTGGTCGAACAGATCGGCTACCTGGTCTGGCTGCTCAAGGGCCAACCCTACAGCGACTATCTCTACATTCCGGAAACGTCACCGAAAACCATCGTCGAGTGGAGCGGGCCGATCGGCCAGATCGCACGCGTGCCCCATCCGTGGGGCGAGCTGCATGGCGTCGCCGCGCGCGATGCCGTTGCGCTGACCTACAACCGCAACAATATCCAGCATCTGTTCGCCATCCCGTCACTGATTGCCAATTTGTTCCGCACGCGCCTGCTGCTGTCCGACGAAGCCGTGATCATGGGCGTGCGCGCGCTGTATCCGTTCCTGCGCAATGAATTCTTCCTGCGCTGGGAGCCCGAAGAAATCGAAGGCGTCGTGAAGTCATGGCTGGAGGTGATGATCGGCCTCGGCCTGCTGTCACGCGATCAGGAGCGGCTGCGTCGGCCCGATGCCAACCAACCGGCCTATTCGACGCTGGCCATGCTTGGCCGCGTGCTGGGCGAAACGCACGAACGCTACTGCATGACCGCGTTGCTGCTCGCGGAAGAACGCCGCGCCGTGCTCCCGCTCAAGCGCGAGAAGTTCGAGGAGGACTGCCGCCTGCTGGCGGAACGAATGGCGATCCTGACCGGCCGCGATGCCCCGGAGTTCTTCGACAAGGCGCTGTTCAAGGGCTATCTGAATACGCTGATCGAAATTGGCCTGGTCAGCGTCGCCGACGACAAGACGCTGATCGTCGATCCGCGGATCGACCGCATCGCCGAACGCTCGCAGGAACTGCTGTCCGACGAGGCACGGCAGATGCTGCTGCAGTTGCTGTCGCGCCGCCGCGCGGCCGAAACCGCAGGGTCGGAGACTGCGTCCGAAACGGACACCGAGGCCGTCCTGACATCGCCGGAAAAGCCGCTATAATCGCCCGCGACCGGCGCGCTCGCGCCTTTTTTGCATCTGGGAACCTCTCGATGAAGAACACGCTTCGCCTGCTGGCCATCAGCCTCGCCGCCACCGCGTTGATCGCCGGTTGCGCCAAGAAGGACGACAAGTCCGCCACGACGCCTGCCGCATCCGGCACCGACGCCTCACTGCAGAGCGATGCGCAGAAGTTCGGCTATGCGATCGGCGTTGACCTCGGCAAGTCGCTGCAGCCGGTCAAGGACGACACCGACCTCGCCGCGCTGAAAGCCGGTCTCGACGACGCGTTCGCAGGCACGGCGCCGAAGATGGACGACGCCGCGCGCGAAGAGATCAAGAACACGGTTGCCAAGAAGATGCAGGAGCGCCAGCTCAAGGATCGCGAAGAGCAGGCCACCAAGAACAAGACCGAAGGCGCCAAGTTCCTCGAAGACAACGCCAAGCGCGAAGGTGTGAAGACCACCGCCTCCGGTCTGCAGTACGAAGTGCTCACCGAAGGCAAGGGCTCACACCCGAAGGCGACCGATACGGTCACCGTCAACTACAAGGGTTCACTGATCAATGGCGAAGAGTTCGACAGCTCGTACTCGCGCGGCCAGCCGGTCAGCTTCCCGCTCAACAACGTGATCCCGGGCTGGACCGAAGGCGTGCAGCTGATGACGCCGGGCTCGAAGTACAAGTTCTACATCCCGTCCGAACTCGGCTATGGCGAGCGTGGCGCCGGCGTGAAGATCGGCCCGAATCAGGTGCTGGTGTTCGAAGTCGAGCTGATGTCGATCGGCGAACCCAAGGGCGACAAGGCCGCCAAGTAAGCGCCACTGAAACAACAAAACGGCCCGCCTTGCGCGGGCCGTTTTCGTTGGCGCCCTCAAGGGCGAGTGGGAAAATCCCGCCGCAGGCGCAGACCGGCCGCACCATCTTCGTAATAGCCCGGCAGTTCGGCGAGCACCGTGTACCGGAGCGCGGCATACAGCGCGCGCGCAGGCTGATTGTCCTGTCGCACTTCGAGTGACACGCCGATATAACCGAGCTGCCTCGCCTCGCGTTCGGCGCGCTGCACCAGACGCCTGCCCAGTCCCTGCCCGCGTGCCGCCGGACTCACCACCACGGAATAGATGCGCGCACGGCGGCTGCCGCGTCGCGTCAACAGGACGAGCGCGCCGAGCGTCTGCGCGGATGCCTGCGCCAACCAGATCGTCGCCGACGCGGAATGCAGAAGATGGCGGAACGCACGCCGACTCATGCGATCACCGGTGAAATGCTGCTCCAGTGCCACGAGCGCATCGAGATCATCGATTTGCGCAACCCGCAGACGTGCCGCCGCCGGTTTCATGTTCGCGTGCGGGCTTCGAGGCGTTTCAGGAAATAGGCCATGATCTTTTCGTAGATCACGTCCTTGAGCACCAGATCCTCGACACCGTGATCGATGTTCGGATTGTCGTTGACCTCGATCACCTTGACGCGTTTGCCGAACTGCTTGAGATCGACGCCATAGAGGCTGCTGCCGACTGCGCGCGCGGCCTGCACCGCAACGCTCAACACGGCCGTTGGCACATCCTTCACATCGAGTGTCTCGTGGCCGCCTTCGACGATTGCGCCATTGCCGACGCGCTTGACGACCTGCCAGTGATCCTTGGCCATGTAGTAGCGACATGCGTACAACGGCTGGCCGTCGAGCACGCCAATGCGCCAGTCGTAGTCGGTCGGCTCATACGATTGCGCGATGATCAGGTCGCTACGCTCCAGCATCTCGTTCGCCGCACGGCGGAACTCGGTTTCGCTTTCGACGCGAATCACACCCTTGGAGAACTGCGAGTCCGGCTGCTTGAGCACGCATGGAAAGCCCAGCTCGCGGCCGACAATCTTCACGTTGCGCGTATGCAGCAACACGGTCTTGGGTTGCGGAATGCGGTGCCGCTCCATCAACTGCGCGAGAAACACCTTGTTGGCGGCGCGCAGGATCGACAGCGGATCATCGACGACGACCAATCCCTCGCGTGCGGCGCGGCGCGCGAAACGGTAAGTGTGGTGATTGACCGCGGTGGTTTCGCGAATGAACAGCGCGTCGAACTCGGCAACATGGCCATAGTCGCTCTTGTCGAGAAATTCGACATCGAAGCCAACATGTTCGGCGGCGCGCTCGAACATCTTCAACGCGCGCGCATTCGACGGCGGCTCCTTCTCATCGTCGTTGACGAGGATCGCCAGGTCGTAACGCGACGATTCACGCCGAGCGCGCGGTGTGCGACGCCGGGCGAAGTAGTCGCGTGCGGCGTCGTATAACAGTTCGTGGTGCGATGCCGGAACCTCGCCCAGTGCGATCGGGCCAAAGGTATCGACGCGCCACTCGTCCCCGCGGTACAGGAACTTGGCCTGCAGCAACGGCGCCGGGAACTGATTGAACAGCGCGCGCGCCAGCCGCGCATGTCGCTTGGCAAGCGACTGGCCGAAGTAGATGTTCATGACGTACTCGGCCGAACCGATGCGCGCCAGCGACTGCTGGATCAGTTCATCGACTTCGTCATTGAGGATGCGCGGCGACTCGGCGAGCTTGAGATCCTGGATCGTCGTGATTTCCGGCAGCGGTTTGTGACCGCGCGCACCGGCAAGCAGCGACACGTAGTAACCGGTGGTCTGGTAGCCAAACGAGCGACACAGGTTGTAGACGCGGATACCACGCGTTCGCGTCAGCTCTTCCTGTGTCAGATAGTCCCACGCGGTGACGACCTCGATGCCCGGCAATTCGACTGGCCAGTCCGCGCGCTGGTCAACGATGACGATGCCGCTCACGGCGAGCGTCGGCGCGAAGCGCCGGCCGGCAGGGGTTCCTCAGGCTCTTCAGGCATGCGCGCGACACGATCCGGTTGGGAAAAAATCGTCGCGATCCTAGCATGCGGCCCACCGTCCAAGGTGGCGCTTTGCTACGCTGCCGTCGGTTTTCAATCGAGGGGCGGATGATGCGAATGACACGTGGCTGGCTGAGCCTTCTGATGTTGGTGTCGGCCAGTGCACAGGCCGCTGATCTCGCCGTCACCCGCGTCGAGTCCAGCGTGTTCGTCCGGCACGCGAACGGCGATCACGCGGCGCTGAGCAACCGCGATCCGCTGCAGGCCGGCGATACCGTCAGCACCGGCGCACAGGGCCATGTCAGCATGCGTCTCGCCGGTGGCGGCAGCCTGCTGCTCGGGCCGAACGTGGCGCTGCAAATCGACAGCACCAAGCCACCCGAGCCCCCGGCGCGGGCGACGCTCGCGAACCTGATCCTGAACAGCGGCGCGCTGCACGTCGACGCGCGCAAAACCGACCAGGACGCGCCAGCCGACATCCATATCAAGCTGCGTTACCTGCAGGCACGCTTCTACGGCACTGACGCCTGGGTCGAACGTTCGGCGGCCGGCGATGAAATCTGCCTGATCACCGGTGCCGCCGAGATCGATACGCCGGGCGCGCATCAACGGCTCGACGCGCCTGGCGAATGCCTGCGCTGGACCGCGGCCGGCGCGCAGCGGTTGAGCGCCAGCGAAGCCGGCACGCTGCTGCCGAGGTTGGCCGCCACCAACTTCAGCGACGACTACGCGACCCGCTACGCCGCGAATCAGGCGGTGCAGTACGGCGCCGACCGGCCGACGCTCGCGCAGAGCCTGCCGCACAATGAAGTCGCTGCGCCGGCGACGAATGCCCGCAACGTGCTTACGGTCGTCGAAGGGGCGCCGATCGCCGCGCCAGCGACCGCGCCGACGACAGCTCGCGACGCATCGCCGCGATTGCCATCGGCACCAGCAAAGTCAGGTAACACGAAGCCGGAATGGCGGATCGCGCTCGGCGTGTTCTCCAGTCACGCCAACGCCGATCGCAGCGTCGCGCAGTGGCGCGCGCGCAAGCTGCACGCCGACATCGAGGTCATCCGACTCAAGGGGCGACCCGCCTATCGGGTGCTGTGCGGTCATTACGCGAGTCGCGAACAGGCGGAGGCCGCCCTCACGCGCCTGCGCGTGCGGCCTGGCTATCACGAGGCGCGTGCGCTCGAAATACCGGACAGCCTGTCGCGCCGCCGCTGAGCGCACCTGGCGTTACCAGGAGCGCTGGTACTGCAGCGGCACGTCGATCTTCTGCCGCAGTTCGGCCGCCGCACGTCGCGGCCAATACGGATCGCGCAGCATCTCGCGCGCGAGCAGCGCGACATCGGCTTGTTGCGTGCGAATCAGATGATCGGCCTGCGCCGGCGCCGTGATCATGCCGACCGCACCGGTTGCGACGCCACAGCGCCGCTTGATCTCGGCCGCGAACGGCGTCTGGAAACCGGCACCGACCGGGATCTTCGCTCTCGGCAGTGAGCCGCCGCTCGAAACGTCGATCAGGTCGACACCATCGACCTTGATCGCATCGACCAGTGCGCAGGACTGGTCGAGATCCCAGCTGCCTCCGGCAAGCTCGGGCTCGGCCCAATCGGTCGCCGAGATGCGCAGCCACAACGGCAGGCGTTCAGGCCAGACACCGCGCACGGCCGCGATCACGCGGCGCAGCAGGCGGATACGGTTTTCAAAGCTGCCGCCATAGTCATCGCCACGATGATTCGAGATCGGCGACAGGAATTCGTGCAGCAGATAGCCATGTGCGGCGTGGATCTCGATGAACTCGAACCCGGCGTCGAGGGCACGCTGCGCAGCTTCGGCAAAGGCATGCACGAGCGCATCGATCGCCGCCACGTCGAGTGCTTGCGGCTCGATGCTGGCCTCGTCGAACGCCAGCACCGACGGCGCGACGATCGGCCGCCAGCCGCCCTGCGCCACGCTCAATGCGCCACCGCCATCCCAAGGCGCGGCGGTGCTCGCCTTGCGTCCGGCGTGTGCGAGTTGCATGCCGGCAAGCGATCCGGCTTCACGAATGAAATGCGTGATCGGTGCCCAAGCCTCCACCTGCGCGTCATTCCACAAGCCACTGTCGGCCGGCGAGATGCGGCCACTGGCCTGCACCGCGGTGGCTTCCGCCATCACCGCGCCGGCACCGCCAATCGCGCGGCTGCCAAGATGCACGAGGTGCCACTGCGTCGGAACGCCGTCCTCGCATGAGTACTGACACATCGGCGAAACCACGATGCGGTTGCGCAGCGTGACGCCGCGCTGCGTAAAGGGCGAGAACAAATGCATGGATGGCTCGAGGGTAAGGCGGAGGAAAGCGCTAGCGTAGCGAATGTGTCAGCGCACGGCACGGCGCGATTTGCATCCACAAGCGCAAACTTCCTATATGTTGCGACCTGATCAACGCAAGGAAGCCCTCGATGCGCGTGCCCCGTCTCAGTCTCGCCTGGCAGATTCTCATCGCGCTGGCACTCGGCATCGTCGTCGGCAGTGTGCTGCATGGCGTTGCGCCCGAATCGCGCGAATGGCTGATCACCAACATCCTGACGCCGGCCGGGCAGATCTTCATCCGCCTGATCAAGATGATCGTCGTGCCGATCGTGATCTCGTCGCTGATCGTCGGCATCGCCGGCGTCGGCGACGCCAAGAAGCTCGGCCGCATCGGTCTGAAGACCATCATCTATTTCGAGATCATCACCACGGTCGCGATCATCGTTGGCATGTTGCTCGCCGACACCGTCCAGCCGGGCGCCGGCATCGACATGCAGCAGCTGACGGCCAGTGATATTTCGCAGTACCAGAAGACCACCGCCGAAGTGCAGCACGGTCCGCACAGCCTGGTGTCGACGATTCTCAACCTCGTACCATCGAACGTGTTCGCGGCGATCGCGCACGGCGACATCCTGCCGATCATCTTCTTCTCGGTGCTGTTTGGTCTTGCGCTGTCGTCGCTGCCGGCCGGACATCGTGACCCACTCGTGCAGACGTTCCGCAGCATCGCCGAGACCATGTTCCGGCTCACCAACATGGTGATGCGTTATGCCCCGGTCGGCGTGTTCGCATTGATTGCCGTGACCGTCGCCACCTTCGGCTTCTCGTCACTGATTCCGCTGGCAAAGCTGGTCGTGCTGGTCTACGTCGCGATCGTGTTGTTCGCGCTGATCGTGCTCGGTGGCGTGGCACGGCTGTTCGGTTTCAACATTTTCACGCTGATTCGCCTGCTCAAGGACGAGTTGATTCTCGCGTACTCGACCGCGAGCTCGGAAACGGTGCTGCCGCGCATCATGGAAAAGATGACGAACTACGGCGCGCCGCAGTCAATCACCAGCTTCGTGATTCCGACCGGCTATTCGTTCAACCTCGACGGCTCGACGCTGTACCAGAGCATCGCCGCGCTGTTTCTCGCACAGCTCTACGGCATCGACCTGTCTCTGACCCAGCAGATCGTGCTGATCCTGACATTGATGGTGACGTCGAAAGGTATCGCCGGCGTACCGGGCGTCTCGTTCGTCGTGCTGCTCGCCACCCTCGGCAGCGTCGGCATCCCGCTCGAAGGCCTCGCGTTCATCGCCGGCGTCGACCGCATCCTCGACATGGCACGCACCGCACTCAACGTCGTCGGCAATTCGCTGGCGGCGCTGGTGATTGCAAAGTGGGAGGGGCAGTACGACGCAGAGCGTGGTGCGCAGTACGTCAGCGAGCAGCTGGGCTGAAACTGTCAGTGATGATATAACCTAGAAATTCACCGAGCGACTGCAACTCACTAGAGCATCCGTTGCTCGGCAAAGGACGCGCCTGTCCGCTTTGTGCCATGAGCGGCACTTCACGAACGTCCGCTTCAGAGCCCGCTGATCGCGGCTCTCAAACCGCGGCTACG